>CALMCD010000411.1 GCA_937863075.1 uncultured Rhodoferax sp.
CCTTACTCCTTAAATCCGTTATCACGCAATTCCCCAATGGGGGATATGGTGACGCGGCGGGCTTTTGATTTTTGCATTGAACCCGCAGTTTTAAAAATGTAGGCAAGTTGCTTTGAACGAATTCGTTTATCCACATTCGCTTCCTGATGCCTAATAAAAGCAAGTGTGCCTACCGCTGCCATGTAAACTAGTTTTACGGTTTCAAGTGCATCTTTATGCTCTAACCGGACAGTATCACCAATCATCAACCGCATAACCAATGGTTTCCCGCTCATGCTTAAAGTGGGATGGCGTAGCCGTTTTAATCCGTGTTGGCGCACCATTTGATAGGCTGCAAAAGTGGAAATAACTTCCCCTTCCCACTTCCCTTTTTCATTGCGCACAATTTCGATGCAGTAATTGCTATTGCCTAAATAGCCCTTGTACGGGCGTGGGTCGCCATTGGGTAGCGTGCCATGACGGTCGGTTGCTTTGGCATTGGTAAATTCAATCACTTTGAGTTTTTCTTCTACCTTGCGAACATGAACCAGCCCATCGCCCAACAAACCGTAAGCGGTATCGTTGTGCATCGCCCCTTCATACCCATGATCGGGCTTGTGGCTCACCCAAATCGCATCAATCGCCCGTTTCACCGAGTTGAAATACTCGCGCCCATGATCCGTTCCCCACGGGTAGGGCATGGAATCAACGAGCCGATTGAGTTGGTGTTCCCGCGCACTGGCGCTGGCATTGGCAAAACGCTGCAACATTCCTTGGTCGGTAATGCCGATAACGCAGGCATCTACGGCATGGTGGCGATGGTCATTGCGGTTTTTCTCGCCTTGCAAACCCAGCACATCATTTAAGCCGAATTTGGCACGCAACATCGCCGTCATGCGCCCCGGAATCACGCGGGTATTGTGCGGACAAATCAGCTTGAGGTATTCAAACGCTACACGGCTCAAATAGCGCGTGTCGTTTAAGGCACGCGGCAAAAAGCCTTTATCGTCTTGAAGCCATTTTTGATAGCCGTCTTCTGCAAAGCGGTAGCGTTTCGCTTTGGGCATTTGCGCGGAACGATTCAAAATACCCGCGTAATCCCAGCCTTGCAGCGCAAAATCTGCCCGCGCTTGCCACGGTGTGCGGTTGCCTTTGATGCGGTTCGCCAGACGCATGGCAACGGTTTTATTGTTCAGGCTATCGTCCAGCGTTTGCGAGAACGGGAGGATATGTTCCACTTCCACCGCTTCACTCAACACCATCTCCGCGCTAATGTGCATCCCCGAATAAGGGCAACGGCGTTCGATGGGGTCGCGGCTTAATTCTTCCCACAAAATGAGTTTTTGAATATCCGCATGGCGGATTTGCTCGGGACTGGTTTGCAAAATGGCGGCAGCATCGGCGCGGAGGCGATCATTGCGCTTTTGATTCTCGGTTTGTTGCTTGTGGTCGTCTTCGCGCTGCTTGGCACTTTGTTTCAAATCCCGCGCCACTTCCACAATCACCTCCGCCGGATGCCCATAGCGTTGGATGATGGCATTTACCACCTTACGGACTTGGTTCAAACCAATATGTACGGTCGGATTGGCGATTTTTCCAAAACGCTTTTCTTCGTTATCCTGCGGGTTGCCACTGCCAAAAGCGACATGACGCTGCAAAGGAATGCCGTAATACGGTAATTCCGGCAATATCTCGCCCGTGGCGGATGGATTCAGGTTGCTGTGGTGGTCAAAACCGGCGGCAATCACGGCTTTATCATAGGTAATGACATCGCGCCGCAGTTCAGGAACGATACGGGCAAGCGCTTTAACACTCAAACTGCCATAGCCTTCGGGCAATCCGGCGCGGGCGATTGTGTCGGCACGGGCTTCGTCAATATGGCAATACTTCTGCAAACGCGCGATTAAACGGGTTAGATTTTCTTGATGGATGAGTTGCCTAACAATGGCATCTTGCTGACGATCATTCCAAGTAAACCACGCTTCTCCAAAATGCTTTTTATCCCCCAAAACCGCGCTGGTGGTATTGCCTTTGAGTTCGGGACGCTTGGCATCTTCTAAATTGAATTCCACCGCACCACCCAGTTGCAAGAGCTTTTTGATTTGGATAAAGGTAAGTTTGCTTTTACGTTCCAGCGCGTCGATAAGGATGTTACGCTGCGCCAAAGTTAAAGATTCATCCGGTAAACCTTGGCGTTGAATCCGCAGATGATTCACCTCTTGCAACATCCGAAACCGCTGCACCATAGGCAGGGCAAGCGGAGCACGCTCTTCTTCTGATAGCAACGTGCAACGACCGGGCTTCACGGGTTTGAGATTGCGTTGGTGCAGCAACACATCTTTCAAATCATCCCGCGCTGTATGGTTGAACAAGGCGGGATTGAATGCGGCTTGCTTTGCCCAAAGCTCATCGAACTCGTTTTCAATCATGGCGCGGTCGATATAGAGGTCGTACTGGTTTTCCTTCCCTTCTTTGCCGTTGTCTTTGATGATGGGAACGTCCTTGTTTAATCGTGCCCTAACTTTGTATCCTGCTTGGTCGCGTTGGTGCAGCCATTCACCCACGGTACGGCAGTTCGTTGTTTGCATGGCAAGACGCACTTGATCAATCGCTTTTTTTAACGCTCCGCTGTCGGCATCATCTTTTGCAGCTTTATCGGTTTTGCGGTTACTTCTAAATCCTCGGCGTTGGTTGATGTGAAATAGAGCGCGGGCAAATTCGGCGGGTTCCAGCATTGCATCCAAACCTTTGGCACGCAATGCGTAGGGATTCAAGGTGAGTAAGGCTTTACGCTCGGTTGTATCGGCAGGAAAAAAACCATGTTGAATGAGCTTGATCATCATTCGGTTTTTGCGTTTTAACAACCTATCGCGGCGACGGCGGGCAGAACGGGCTTCACGGCGGGTGACGGCAAGGGATGCTTCGGTTTTCGCATCGCGCCCATTAGAAAAAATCCGCACTCCGGCTTTGATAACGGCAATGGGAGCGGGCGGGTTATCGGCATTCAATCGCAACATCGCCCAACCGAGCGAAGTAGAACCCAAATCAAGCGCAAGGCGATAACGTATTGGCATGGTAAAAATGGAAAGGTTGAAATACGCTACACTGTAACCCTCAAAACTGATTGGGATATGCGCTCTGGACGCTAACAAGCAGAAAGATGCAACAAATGAAAAAGCCGCTATACGCGGCTTTTTTTATGATGTGCAGGTTCGCGGTTTTACAATCTGCGCCCTTACCCCAAACCTTACTCCATACCATGCTTACATCCCCCAAGCCTGTTTCCAGTTCCGCCGACAAAAAAGATCAATTGCGTCAAGCGGCATTGGAGTATCACCAGTTCCCTACACCCGGGAAAATTTCCGTTGTCGCCTCCAAGCAGTTGGTCAATCAACACGACTTGGCACTGGCCTACTCCCCCGGAGTGGCTGCGCCGTGTGAAGAAATTGTTGCCGATCCGAATAACGCCTTCAAATATACCAATCGCGGTAATTTGGTCGCCGTGATTACCAACGGCACAGCGGTGCTGGGGCTGGGCGATATTGGCCCACTTGCTTCCAAACCCGTGATGGAAGGCAAAGGTGTTTTGTTCAAAAAGTTTGCTGGCATTGACGTGTTTGACATCGAAATCAACGAAAAACACGATTTAGACAAGCTGGTAGACATCATTGCCTCGCTCGAACCCACTTTCGGCGGCATCAATTTGGAAGACATCAAAGCGCCCGATTGTTTCTACGTGGAACGCAAGCTGCGCGAACGCATGAAGATTCCAGTCTTCCATGATGACCAACACGGCACAGCGATTGTGGTGGGCGCGGCGTTGCTCAACGGTATCAAGGTGGTGGGGAAGGATATTCGTTCCGTCAAGCTAGTGACCTCTGGCGCGGGTGCGGCAGCCTTGGCGTGTCTGGGGCTGATTGTGAAACTGGGTCTGCCCAGAGAAAATATCTGGGTGACCGATTTGGCAGGTGTGGTGTACGAAGGCCGCACCGAATTGATGGACGAAGACAAAGCCTTCTTCGCCCAAAAAACCGATGCCCGTACCCTGCGTGAAGTCATTGCGGATGCGGATATTTTCTTGGGTCTATCGGCTGGCGGTGTGCTGAAGCCCGATATGGTGGCGAGCATGGCAGCCAAGCCTTTGGTCTTCGCCCTTGCCAACCCCACGCCCGAAATTTTGCCGGAAGAAGTCCATGCCGTGCGTGACGATGCCATCATGGCCACCGGACGGACGGATTTCCCGAATCAGGTGAACAATGTTCTCTGCTTCCCCTACATTTTTCGGGGTGCGTTGGATGCAGGTGCATCCACCATTACGCCTGAAATGGAAATTGCCGCCGTTCATGCCATCGCAGAACTGGCACAAGTCGAACAAAGTGATGTGGTCGCCATGGCCTATGGGGGGAAACGTTTGGCGTTTGGGCCTGCGTACCTGATCCCCAAGCCTTTTGATCCACGCTTGATGATGAAAATCGCGCCCGCAGTCGCCAAAGCCGCTGCCGATAGTGGCGTGGCATTGCGCCCGATTGCCGATTTGGATGCCTACCGCGCGACACTGCAAACGCTGGTGTACGCATCCGGCACGACGATGAAACCGATTTTTACCGCCGCCAAAACCGCCCTGAAAAAACGCATCGCCTACGCCGAAGGGGAAGATGAGCGCGTCTTGCGTGCCGCCCAAATCGTGGTAGATGAGCATGTCGCACTACCCACGCTGATTGGTCGCAGCGCGGTGATTGCAGAACGTATCGAAAAATACGGCCTGCGTTTGAAAGAAGGCGTGCATTACAACGTGGTCAATATGGAAACCGACCCACGTTACCACCAATACTGGCCGCTATACCACCGCATGACCGAACGCAAAGGGATTACGGAAAAAGCCGCCAAATTGGAAATGCGCCGCCGCCCGACCTTGATTGCGTCCATGCTGCTGAAAGAAGGCCATGTCGATGGCATCATCTGCGGCACATGGGGTACAACGGGTCTGCATCTGCATTACGTCGATCAGGTGCTGGGTGTAGGTGCATCCAACAATGCCATCGGAACATTGAACGATGTTTCCATTTATGCCTGCATGAATGGTTTGATGCTTCCCGGACGGCAAGTTTTCTTGGTTGATACCCATGTCAATTACGACCCCACCGCGCGGGAATTGGCCAAAATCACCATCATGGCAGCGGAAAAAATGCAGCGTTTGGGCTTCACGCCGAAAGCGGCTTTGTTGAGCCATTCCAATTTTGGCAGCAGTAATGCAGCCAGTGCGATCAAAATGCGCGAAGTTCTCGCACTTTTGCGTATTCACGCCCCGTGGCTGGAAGTGGATGGCGAAATGCACGGCGACATCGCACTGGATGGTGAAGCCCGTAAAGCCATCATGCCGCACAGCACCTTGCAAGGGGATGCCAACTTGCTGGTGATGCCGAATATGGATGCCGCCAATATCTCGTACAACCTGCTCAAAACCGCAGCCGGTGGCAATATCGCCATTGGCCCCGTTTTGCTGGGTGCGGCTAAACCGGTGCAGGTTCTCACTGCCAGTACCACCGTGCGCCGTATCGTGAATATGTCGGCCCTCACGGTGGCTGAGATTAACGCGACACGCTAGAAAATCCCCTCGAAAAGGGGCAGAAAGCGCTAAAGTTATTGCATTTTTCAGCGAAATACACGAAACTACGCCTCTGGCTTTTACGGGTTTTCCCGAAGTTGCTTGGCGTAGCTTGGTGGGGATGGAAAAATGCGGAAAACGAAATTTTGGAGCTTGGTCATTGGCGGTATTTTGCTATTGCAGTCCCACGCGGGAGTGATAGCGAGAGAAACAACGCCACCACCGGTCACCGAATCCCAATCCAACAGCATCGCGCTCCACCAACTGCCCCCACAGGGGGTTGAAACGTACCACCTTATCCATCAGGGCGGGCCGTTCCCCTTTGAGAAAGATGGAGTCGTTTTTGGTAATCGGGAGCGTCTGCTCCCAGCCCAACAACGAGGCTACTACCGCGAATATACCGTAAAAACACCCCGTTCCCGTGATAGGGGTGCGCGCCGAATCGTTTGCGGGGGGCCAGTCAAAACCCCCGATGCCTGCTACTACACCGAAGACCACTACACAACTTTCCGCAAGATTGTGAATTAGTAGTGCTAGTGCATTGGTGTGAATGAGCTTGTTTAGCTTAATTTAAACCATTTTTTGAAAGAGATATGGAGATGGATACACCACTTCGCACGGTTCGACCCAACATCGTGCAGTCGATTCGCGCCTTTCGGGTGTCGGATTTGCAAGGCGCTGCCCAAGAATTGGGACACCACTTCTTTTATGCCAACCTGTCGCAAGCACAGACCAAGCAAGATGTGCTGGATATCTTGGGACAACAGTTCAAGCTACCTACCCACGGCGGCAAGAATTTTGATGCACTCTACGACAGCATGACCGACCCAATCCATAAAACCAATGGACAGTCTGGCTTTATCGCAGTGTTAGAGCATATCCCTGCCAACAGCAAATTTGACAAGGAAGTACGGGAACAGCTGCTGGATATTTTCCGCGATACCGCCGAATACTGGGGTGACCGGAAAATCCCCTTCCGCTGCTTCTATTCTTTTCTGTAGCCCGTTCTGCACCCACCAGCCAAGCAGAACGGGCGAATGAGGCACAAACCGCTACCCACACCATCACCACCGATGACGCAGACAACGAAAGCAAGCTGCTGGTAGACGTTTCCCCGATGGCGCTGCGTATGAGCAGCCCATTTAACTCCAAATACTGGTTATCGGCTGCTTAAAACGCACTACTAACTGCTTTCTTTAGTTTCCTGCCCCTGCTGCCGCTTTGCGTGCAGCATCAATGGAACTTTTGAGCATATTCCAATCTTCCGATTGGGGTTCCAGTTTTTGGAGCAGATGTTCCCAAATCCGAATAGCAGTCGCAAAATCCTTTTTCTGGGCTGCTGCGGTTCCATACAGCCACAGTGTCATCGGGCCTTCTGGGTCTAATTTCAACGCTTTTTCCAGCAAGGCTGTTGGCTTACCCGCCAAATTACCATCCGCATTTTGGGCTAACGTATCGGCGTACATGGTGAGCAACTGGGGGTCTTTCTCCACCAGCGGGGCAGCATGTTCAAAGGCGGCTTCGGCTTTGTCATTTTGTCCCAACATCTTGTAAGAACGCGCCAACATCGCCCAACCTTCCAAATTATCCGGTTCGTTTTCGAGCCGTTTGGCAAGCCCGGCTACCATGCGCTCCAAATCTTCCAAGGTGGGCGCGGCTTTGGCGGGTCGTTCGATCTGTTCGGGGTTCAATGCGGCCATATTCCCCACACCCAGATATAAACCAATTGCGGCAAGCGGAAGCAGCGTGGCAATACCCCACACGGTTTTCTTCGGCATACGTGGGAATGTCGCGCTTTCAGGCTGTGCCGTATCTTCCAGCACCCGACGTTCCAATTCCGCACACGCCGTCACGTAATCGGCTTCGGATAGCGTTCCGTCTGACTTGTCTTTTTCCAAGCGTTGCAACTGGTCGCGGTAAATGGCGGCGTTAATTTGCTGCCGTGTCACGCCCTCTGTACTGGAAGCACGCCGCCAAAAAGGGCGAAACAGCAATACCAGTGCCAACACCAGCACCAAGGTGGCACTTGCCCAAAAAACCATCATGTCTTATCCCCTTGTGACGCACTTTGTAGCAAGGCTTGTGCGCGTTTATGTTCTTCTTCGGTCAGTGCGACAGGGCCGCTTTCGGCGTTGCGGCGGCGCAAGTACATAAACAACGCCACCACACCGATCACCACCAATAGAAAAGGGCCGATCCAAAGTAGCCATGTACTCGGCTTCATGGGTGGACGGTACAGCACAAAATCACCGTAGCGGGTGACCATGAAATCCCGAATCTCGGCATCGGTTTTACCCTGTTTGATAAGCCCGCGCAGTTCACGCCGTAAATCCAATGCCAAATCCGCACGCGAACCGGCTAAGGATTCGTTTTGGCAGACTAAACAACGCAACTCCTCCGATATCGCATTCAAACGCTGCTCTACCACGGGGTCATCTGCCAACGGAGCGGCCTCTTTCGCGCCCACAATCCCCACAGAAAAAACGAATAACAATAAGGCAAGAAAGTGCTTCACGATTTTTTCAGTTCCTGAACAAGGGGAAGAATAGTTTTCTGCAAGGCTTCCATCGAAATAGGCCCTGTATGCTTGTAGCGAATCATGCCTTGCTTGTCGATCAGATAGCTCTCTGGTACGCCGTACACGCCGTAATCAATCCCGACACGACCATCGGCATCGAATGCAACCACCGAATAAGGATTACCGCTGCGTTTGAGCAAATTCAAGCCGTCTTTGCGCTGGTCTTTGTAATCCAAGCCCACTACCGGAACGATGTTGGCACGCGCCAGCTCCATCAATACCGGATGTTCTTCACGGCACGACACGCACCACGAAGCCCAGACATTCAAAATCCACACTTTGCCCTTCATTTCTTCCGGCGAAAAATGCGTTTCCGGGTTTTCCAACTGCGGTACTTTGAAGGCCGGAGCCGGTTTGTTGATGAGCGGGGAAGGGACATCACGCGGGTTCAGCCCCAACCCCATTGCCAAGAAAACCACCAGCACCCCAAATGCCAAGAGTGGAATCAGAAATTTTGCTTTCATTGTGCTTTCACCCGTAAACGGTAGCGTCTATCCAGCATCGCCAACAATCCACCCAATGCCATCAGCACACAACCACCCCAAATCCAATCCACAAACGGTTTGAAGTAGACACGCACCGCCCATGCCTGCCCTTCGAGCGGTTCGCCCAAAGAAACATACACGTCACGGGTAAAGCCGACATCAATCGCCGCCTCGGTCATCGGCATGGTGGAAGAAAAATAATTGCGCTTCTCAGGGTACAGCAGCAGCTTGGACGTGGTGTTGACCTGTCCGACCTCAAATTCACCACGCATAGCGCGGTAATTAGGCCCAGCCACCTCTTTCACGCCCAGCATTTTGAACTGGTAACCGCCCACGGTGATGGTGTCGTTGGGTTCCATGCGGACATCTTTTTCCTCTTGAAATCCACCCACCATCGTGACCCCGAAAGCAAAAACCGCAATTCCGATATGCGCCAGGTGCATCCCCCAGTACGAGGGCGGAGGCATTCCATTTTTACGGAGTCGGCGGATAATTTGAATCACACTGGATGCAACAATCCACACAGAAAGCGTGACACCCAAATCGGTCATCAGCGTCCAGCCACCCATCCAATACGGGATCAGCGCACCCGCCACAAGTGCCAATACCGCTGGAATCCAGAGTTGGAGCGCAATTTCACGAATTTCGGTATTTTTCCAACGTGCTAACGGTACGGCCGCCAACAAGAACATCACGGGCATCATGATGGGAACAAATACCGCATTGAAATAAGGCGGACCTACGGAAATTTTCCCGAGTTTCAGGGCATCAATCAGCAAAGGATACAGCGTACCCAATAACACCGATCCACAAGCCACCACCAACAGCACATTGCCCGTTAACAGCAACGATTCCCGCGAGATAAGACCAAACGATCCACCCAACGCCACTTTAGGCGCACGCCACGCAAATAGGGTCAGCGATGATCCGACTACCAACAGCAGCAAAATCAAAATGAACACACCGCGCCGTGGATCGGTGGCAAAAGCATGAACCGAGGTCAGCACGCCGGAACGCACCAAGAAAGTTCCTAATAAGGACAGTGAGAAAGCCGAAATCGCCAACAAGACCGTCCAGCTTTTGAACGTACCACGCTTTTCCGTCACCGCCAAGGAATGCAGCAGCGCCGTGCCAATCAGCCAAGGCATAAAGGAGGCGTTTTCTACCGGGTCCCAAAACCACCAGCCACCCCATCCCAGCTCGTAATACGCCCACCACGAACCCAGCGCGATACCCAAGGTCAGAAACACCCACGCCACCGCCGTCCACGGACGTGACCAACGCGCCCATGCCGCATCCAAGCGCCCTGAAAGCAAGGCGGCAATGGCAAAAGCAAACGCTACGGCAAAACCCACGTAACCCATGTACAACATCGGCGGGTGAAAAATCAAACCGGGGTCTTGCAGCAAGGGATTCAAATCCCGCCCATTTTCAGCCGCTGGCAACAAGCGCGTAAAAGGGTTCGAGGTAAAAATCACAAACAGCAGTAATCCTGAGGTCACCAAACCCAGTACGCCGATCACCCGTGCCACCATCGCATCGTCCAGCGTGCGGGAAAATTGCGCGACGGCTAGCGTCCATGCCGAAAGCAAAAAGACCCACAGCAGCAACGATCCCTCATGTCCACCCCACACCGCGCCAAAACGATACAGCGTAGGAAGCTGGCTATTGGAATGCGATGCCACATATTGAACCGAGAAATCATTGACGTAAAAACTCCAGCACAAGGTCGCAAACGACAAACCCAGTGCCAAAAAAGCCACTTGCGCAGCCGGACGCGCCAAGGCGGTCCACTCTTGCCGACCATAGTGTGCGCCCAATAATGGGAAAACACCCTGCACCAAACCTACGCACAACGCGAGGATCAGCCCTAACTGACCTAGTTCAGGAATCATGGTGTTGTTTTTCCTTGTGGTGCTGGATTTTGTGCCTTGCTTTGCGCTTTATCCAAAGCATCTTTGGCTTCGGGAGGCATATAGTTTTCATCATGCTTCGCTAGCACTTCGGTAGCAACATACGTACTACCTGCGCTGGTTGTGGACTGTTTTACCTGCACCACAGCACCTTTACCTTCTTTGAACAAGTCAGGAAGGATACCGGTATAGGTCACGGGAACATCCTGTGCATTGTCAGTCATCACAAAATGGACGGTAGTGTTTTCACGCCGCAGTGAGCCTTCTTTCACCAGTCCACCGATGCGGAAAGCCTGCGCTTTAGGCGCTTTACCCGCTACTACATCACTGGGCGTGATGTACAAAGCGATATTGCTATTGAGTGCATTCAATATAAGGGCGGTAGCTGCTCCCACCACCACCAATCCACCACCGATGATGGCGGCGCGTTTTCTCCAATTTTTCACTTACTCTCCAGTTCCAGTTTTTCGGCAGCAATTTGGCGACGCAATGTCTGGACGATGCTGCGATGGCGCAGTCGGACTAACCAAGGCTCCAGCACAAACGCCACAGCACAAACGCCAAAACTACCCCAAACATAGAGGGCGTATCCCCCCATAGCAAAAAATTCAGATGGTGAATTCCACATTATGCTTTCTTCCCTTGCACACCTTGTATTTCATCCAACTGTTTGACCCAGTCGGTATGCGCTTCTCGCTCCAAAATGATGGCACGTACACGGGTCAATGCTACTGCAATCGAATACATCCAAAGGCACAAGGCCATTAACAACATTCCCCATAGCATGGTCACTGCCATGGAAGATTTGGTGAGATTCACGCTCGAACCTTGGTGTAAGGTGTTCCACCATTGCACCGAATAGTAAATGATCGGGATATTCACCGCCCCCACCAAGGCTAGGACGGCTCCTGCTTTATCGGCACGGCGTGGGTCGTCAATAGAAGCCTGCAACGCCATAAATCCTAAATATAAAAACAAAAGGATCAATTCAGACGTAATACGTGCATCCCACACCCACCAAGTACCCCACATGGGTTTACCCCAAAAAGCCCCAGTCCATAGAGACAAAAACGCCATCAACGCACCCGTAGGTGCGAGAGCTTGCGCCATCATGCTGGAAAGTCGGGTATTCAAGGAAAGTCCAATTCCCGACCAAGCCGCCATGATCAAATAAATGAACATCGAAAGCCAAGAAGCCGGAACGTGGATAAAAATAATGCGATAACCTTCCCCCTGTTGGGCATCGGTAGGCGCGACAAAAAAACCCATCCACAACCCTGCTATGCCAAAAATAGCAGCCAAACTCCAAAAAACAGGAATCATTTTTCCAGCTAATGGATAAAAATTTTGTGGACTGGCAAAACGAAACCAGTGAATTAATGGATTACTCATAGTGGTGATTTATTTCCTAACGCATAGGCTAACGCACGGAGGCATCGGATGATTGGATATTATTCGATTATTCCAAGGCGATTCGCAGGGCAGCGGCTGTTGCCCAAGGTGCAAACAACCCAGCCAGCAAAAAGATGGCCGCCAGCAATGATAAATGCCCGCCAGCACCCAATCCTGAAATGTGGGCTTCTACCGCCCCTGCACCAAAAATGAGCGTCGGAATATACAAGGGCAATACCAACAAACTCAACAAAACCCCCCCACCGCGCACCCCTAACGTGAGCGCAGCACCAATCGCCCCCACAAGCGACAACAAAGGCGTACCCAGAAACAGCGTCACCATCAAGATGCCCAGTGCCTCGGCATCCAAATCAAATTGCAGCCCCAGCAAGGGGGCAACCAATACCAATGGAAGACCGCTCACCAGCCAGTGGGCGACTATTTTTCCCACAATCAAAAGCACCAGTGGGGTGGGTGAAATAACCATCTGTTCCAACGTGCCGTCGGCATAATCCGCCGCAAACATACGCTGCAAACCCAGCATGGTGGCCAACAAAGCCCCGACCCACAAAACACCCGGCGCAATTTTGCGCAACAGCGCAGGCTCGGGGCCAATGCCCAATGGAAATAAGCTACTAACGATAACAAAAAAGAAAAGTGCCGTTAGCACTTCACTTTTACGGCGCATCACGATCAATAGATCGCGCCGCATAATGGCAAGAATAGCATTCATAAACGAACGACCTGCCCCCCCGGCATGGGAATGGTTTGGTGACTGGTTAATACAGCCATGCCGCCATTGCGGACATGCTCTGTAATCAAGGAAGATAGCAAATCCACGGCGGCAACATCCAAAGCCGTAAAAGGCTCGTCCAATATCCAAAGAGTCGCTTGGCGGGTGAGCAAACGCGCCAACATCACACGGCGTTTTTGCCCTGCCGATAGCACACGCACGGGCAAGTTTTCACGGCCTTTTAATCCCAGTCGGTACAAGGCTTTCAAGGCAATCAGGGTGGCTTCTTCGCTCCATGCCACGCCATCAATCACACTGGCGAACGTGAGATTTTCCAATGCCGTCAAATCTTCTTTCAAAGCACCATGGTGACCAAAGTACAGCAGATGGGAGCGAAAATCCGAATGCGTGTCGGTAATGGAAATCTGATTCCAGCAAATTTCGCCTTCAGCCGGCATGGAAAGACCCGCTAACAAACGCAATAAACTGGTTTTCCCCGCTCCATTTTGACCTTGGATATGCAGCCATTCTCCGGATCGAACGGATAAATCCAACCCAGAAAATAGCTTTTTATCCCCTCGGACACACGCCAGCCCACGCACATTCAACATGAACGACTCTAAAAAAATATGGGACATAAAAAAAGCCGCTCATACGCGGCCTTTCGAGGAAGAAGAATTTTATTTCTTCTGACGGAATTTGCGAAGGGCTGCGATTTGAGCCGCCATAATCGCCAGCTCGGAAGTAGCCCGTGCCAAATCGATCTCGCTTTTCGCATTCTTCAAGGCTTCTTCAGCCGCCAGACGCGCTTCATTGGCACGTTCATCGTCCAAATCTTTACCACGAACCGCAGTATCGGACAAGACCGTCACACAATGAGGCTGTACCTCCAGAATACCACCCGCCACAAAGATGAACTCTTCTTGACCATCGGTCTTTTCGATGCGAACAGAACCGGGTTTAATTCGCGTGATTAACGGGGTGTGACGAGGATAGATTCCCAGCTCCCCGGCTTCACCGGGTAATGCAACAAATTTTGCCTCACCCGAAAAGATGGATTCTTCTGCACTGACCACGTCAACATGAATGGTGCTCATATTACTCCTAATCGGTTGTTAAGATGCCCGCTGCTTACACTATGGCAGAAGCAGCGGACAATCTTGCTTGGCAAGGCTTAAATCTTCTTGGATTTCTCGATCGCCTCGTCAATGGTACCAACCATATAGAAAGCCTGTTCAGGCATATGATCGCATTCACCATTCACGATCATCTTGAAGCCACGAATGGTTTCCGAGAGTGGTACGTATTTACCAGGAGAACCTGTGAAAACCTCAGCCACATGGAAAGGCTGGCTCAAGAAACGCTGAATCTTACGCGCACGCGCAACAAGCAGTTTGTCTTCAGGTGCCAAGTCATCCATACCCATAATCGCAATAATATCGCGCAATTCACGATAGCGTTGCAATGTACCTTGCACGGCACGGGCTGTACCATAGTGTTCTTCACCGACCACATGGGGATCCAACTGACGGCTGGTGGAATCCAAAGGATCAACCGCAGGATAAATACCCAACGCAGCGATATCACGAGACAACACCACGGTGGAGTCCAAGTGAGCGAAGGTTGTAGCAGGAGAGGGGTCGGTCAAGTCATCCGCAGGAACGTAAACGGCCTGAATGGAAGTAATAGAACCCACTTTCGTCGAGGTAATACGCTCTTGCAAGCGACCCATTTCTTCCGCCAGTGTAGGTTGGTAACCCACCGCAGAAGGCATACGACCCAACAACGCAGACACTTCCGTACCGGCCAAAGTGTAACGATAGATGTTGTCCACGAAGAACAACACGTCACGGCCTTCATCACGGAAAGATTCCGCAATGGTCAAACCAGTCAACGCCACGCGCAAACGGTTGCCGGGAGGCTCGTTCATCTGACCGTACACCATGGACACTTTGGACTCGGGGAGGTTGTCCAACTTCACAACGCCAGAATCTGCCATCTCGTGGTAGAAGTCGTTACCCTCACGAGTACGTTCACCCACACCAGCAAACACGGACAAACCACTGTGTGCTTTAGCGATGTTGTTGATCAACTCCATCATGTTCACAGTCTTGCCCACACCAGCACCACCGAACAAACCTACTTTACCGCCTTTAGCAAAGGGGCAAACCAAGTCAATCACCTTGATACCAGTTTCCAGCAATTCTTGCGATGGGCTTAACTCATCATATGCAGGGGCTTTACGATGGATAGAAGCTGTCAATTCAGAACTGATAGGACCACGCTCATCGATGGGCGAACCCAACACGTCCATGATGCGTCCCAAAGTTGCTTTACCAACTGGAACCGTAATGGACTCTGCTGTGTTTTTAACAATCATGCCACGACGCAAGCCGTCAGAAGAGCCCAAAGCAATCGTACGAACCACACCATCGCCCAATTGCTGTTGGACTTCCAGCGTCAACGCCGATCCATCCATTTTCAAGGCATCATAAATTCGTGGCATTTTGTCGCGTGGGAACTCTACGTCCACCACCGCACCAATACACTGCACAATCTTGCCTTGAACACCTGCGTTCACATTTGTTTGAGCCATTACATTTGCTCCAAAAATAAATTCGATTAAACCGCTGCCGCACCAGCGACGATCTCGGAAAGTTCTTTCGTGATCGCAGCCTGCCGCGTCTTGTTGTAAACCAGCTTCAACTCAGCAATGACGTTACCCGCATTGTCGGTAGCTGCCTTCATGGCAACCATACGCGCTGCGTGTTCGGATGCCATGTTTTCAGCAACTGCTTGGAATACCATAGTCTCAGCATACCGAACCAACAACTCATCAATAACGCTCTGAGCGTCAGGTTCGTAGATGTAGTCCCAGCTATGCTGCCCACCACTTGCTTTTGTTTCTTGCTCCATCTTTTCCGCAGACAATGGCAGGAGCTGTGTAATCACAGGCTCTTGCTTCATGGTGCTGATAAAGCGGTTGTAGCAAACATAGACAGCAGACAACTCACCCTTGGCATAAGCATCGAGCAGCACTTTGACAGGGCCGATCAAGGTATTCAAGTGTGGGGTATCTCCCAAATGGGTAACGTGCGAAACTATTTTCGCACCGATCCGCCCCAAGAAAGCATATCCCTTGTTGCCGATTGCTGCGGCAACGGGAGACTGACCCGCTTCTTGTACGCTACGCAACTTGACCGTCAATCCACGGAAAAGGTTGGTGTTCAACGCACCACACAAACCCTTATCGGTCGTCACCAGAATGAAGCCAACCGACTTAGCGTTGTTGGCCTTCATGAAAGGATGGACGTACTCAGGATTCGCTTTTCCGAGATTCGTAGCAATGTTGCGGACTCTCTCACTGTATGGACGTGCAGCACGCATGCGCTCTTGCGCCTTGCGCATCTTGGAGACAGAGATCATCTCCATAGCTTTGGTGATCTTCTTGGTGTTTTCCACCGATTTGATCTTGCTGCGTAGTTCCTTACCTGATGCCATATTTGCCCCTTTTTCTTAGATTCGTATGCAATCCGCTTTGAATCCTAGGGAATCAGGCAAACATTTTTTTGAAAGCCTCGGTTGCCGAAGTCAATTCAGCTTCGGCTTCCTTGTCCATGGCGCGGTTGCTTTCCAGCTTGGCAAGCAATGCACCATGCTTATCTTTCAGGTAAGCGTGCAATCCATGTTCAAATGCCAAAACCTTGTTCACAGGGATATCATCCATGTAACCTTTGTTAGCAGCAAAGAGCGAAGCACCCATCAAGCTGATAGACAGAGGGCTGTATTGTGCTTGCTTCAACAATTCAGTCACGCGGCTACCACGATCCAATTGTTTACGAGTTGCGGCATCCAAATCGGAAGCGAACTGGGCAAAAGCGGCCAATTCACGATACTGTGCCAAGTCGGTACGAATACCACCGGACAAAGCTTTAATCAACTTGGTTTGCGCTGCACCACCCACGCGGGATACGGAAATACCAGCGTTAATCGCAGGACGGATACCCGAGTTAAACAAGGAGGTTTCCAAGAAAATCTGACCGTCGGTAATAGAAATTACGTTGGTTGGAACGAAAGCGGAAACGTCACCAGCTTGTGTTTCAATGATAGGCAGAGCGGTCAAAGAACCCGTTTTGCCTTTAACAGCACCCTTGGTAAATTCTTCAACGTATTCTTCATTCACACGCGCAGCACGCTCCAACAGACGGCTGTGGAGATAGAACACGTCACCGGGATACGCTTCACGGCCTGGAGGACGACGTAACAGCAAGGACACTTGACGGTAAGCTACCGCTTGTTTAGACAAATCGTCATAAACAATCATCGCATCTTCACCGCGATCACGGAAGTACTCACCCATGGTGCAACCAGAGTAAGCAGAAACGTATTGCATCGCAGCCGATTCAGACGCTGTTGCAGCCACAACAATGGTGTATTCCAAAGCGCCAGCTTGTTCCAACGCACGAACGACGTTTTTAACAGAAGATGCTTTTTGACCGATAGCAACATACACGCAGGTCATGTTTTGGCCTTTTTGATTGATGATCGCATCAATCGCAACGGCTGTCTTACCGGTTTGGCGGTCACCAATGATCAACTCACGCTGACCACGACCGACTGGAACCATCGCATCGATAGACTTCAAACCTGTTTGCATAGGTTGGTCAACCGATTTACGTGCGATAACGCCAGGAGCAACCTTCTCAATCACGTCGGTCATCTTGGCATTGATGGGGCCTTTGCCGTCGATAGGCTGACCCAAGGCGTTCACTACACGGCCTTTGAGCTCAGGGCCGACGGGAACTTCCAAAATACGACCAGTACATTTGACGGTATCGCCTTCGGAGATGTGCTCGTACTCACCCAAAATCACGGCACCAACCGAATCACGCTCCAAGTTCAAAGCCAAACCGTAAGTTGGCAATCCACTGACACCGACGGGAAACTCAAGCATCTCGCCTTGCATCACGTCAGACAAACCGTGAATGCGGCAAATACCATCGGTAACGGAAACTACTGTACCTTGATTACGGATATCACTGCTCGCAGCCAAACCCTCGATGCGGCTTTTGATCAGTTCAGAAATCTCTGCTGGATTGAGTTGCATGACTCTTTCCTCTTTCGTTAAATTAGGTTGACAGCCAAGACCTAGCCTAGGCTGTCAACACCACTTTCATTTGTTCCAAACGGGCTTTGACGGAAGTATCCAAAACTTCATCGCCAACCACTACACGAATGCCGCCAATCAACTCCGGTTGTACAACAACCGATGCATTCAGCTTGCGACCAAATCGCTTTTCCAACATAGCAGCAACATTAGCCAACGCATCCCCATCAATGGGAAACGCACTGTAGATAAGCGCATCCGAAGAGCCGGTTTGGGCATTCTTCAAAGCACGAAATTGCACAGCAATTTCGGGCAAAACACTAAGGCGCTTATTGGCTATAACTGTGCGCAGAAAGTTTTTGGCTTGTTCAGGCAATGTCGATTTCGCCACTGAAACAATCAAATCAAAAACCTGTCCCGAAGTGACCTTCGGGCTGCCTGCAAATTGCTGCAACGCTGCATCCGCAGCAATCGCACCGAGTTCATCAACCCAAACTGAAGCACCCGACAAATCTTTGGAAGAAGATTGGAAAAGGGCCTCAGCATAGGGTCGGGCAATAGTGGCAAGTTCAGCCATAACTACCCCTTATAGCTCAGTCTTCAGGCGACCAAGCAACTCGGCATGAACACCAGTATTAATCTCCTTACGGAGGATTTGTTCAGCACCTTTGACGGCGAGTACAGCAACTTGCTCGCGCAGTTCCTCACGCGCTTTCACCATTTGCTGCTGTGCCTCAGCTTGAGCGGAAGCGATAATTTTATTACCTTCTTCAACCGCTTTCGCTTTCGCTTCTTCGACGATAGCTTGACCACGACGCTCAGCATCTGCCAAACGTGACGCAGTTTCAGTACGCGACTTAGTTAACTCTTCTTCCACACGCTTAGTGGCCGACGAAAGTTCAGATTTCGCTTTATCAGCAGCAGCCAATCCCTCGGCAATCTTGCTGGCACGCTCATCCAATGCGACCACAATCGGTGGCCACACATATTTCATCGTAAACAACACAAGCAATGCGAATACGATGGCTTGCGCCACCAGTGTTCCATTTATGCTCACAGTTAATCTCCCTCAACGAGGTTTTGCGAACAAGTCTTACTTAGCCAAGCTTGCGAGTTGAGCCAAAAATGGATTAGCAGTTGCAAACCACAGAGCGATACCGGTACCAATAATGAACGCAGCATCAATCAAACCAGCCAAGAGGAACATTTTTGTTTGCAGCTCACCCATCAACTCAGGTTGACGAGCAGCAGCTTCCAAATATTTGCTACCCATCACGCCGATACCAATACAAGCACCCAAAGCGCCCAGACCGATAATCAGACCAGCAGCGAGAGCAACAAAACTAATAACTTCCATGATGACTCCTTAAAGAATTAAAAAAACAAACTTACTAAAACTAAAACCCAAAACGAGAAACCAAACTATCAATGCGAATCGTGTGCTTGACCGATATACACCAGTGTCAACATCATAAACACGAAGGCTTGCAAAGTGATGATCAAGATATGGAACACAGCCCATGCCCAACCAGCAACCACATGCAACAGCAACAACATCAAGCTAGAAGGTTGGAAAGAGAAAGCCCATGAGCCACCCAGCAACGCAATCAGCATAAACACCAACTCACCCGCATACATGTTGCCAAAAAGTCGCATACCGTGCGAAACAGTCTTCGCCACAAACTCAATCAACTGCATGGCCAAGTTAACCACAGCAAGGATAACGAATGCAATAGGGTTCTTGCTAGTTCCGAAAGGTGCTGTTACCAACTCATGCGCCCAGCCACCAACGCCTTTGATTTTGACGTTGTAAACCAAGCAAACCAACAACACAGAAACCGACAAACCCATAGTCACAGACAAGTCAGCCGTAGGCACTACACGCAGATAAGCACCGTGCTCAGAAGAGCCATGAATCTTATCCCAGATGACGGGCAATAAATCCAATGGCAACAAGTCCATTGCATTCAACAAAAATACCCAAACAAAGATAGTCAAAGCCAAGGGAGCAACCAGTTTACGGCTCTCGGCATTGTGAACAATACCCTTGGCTTCACGATCCACCATCTCAATCAATACTTCTACCGCAGCTTGAAAGCGACCGGGAACACCGGAAGTGGCGCTGCTCGCTGCTTTCCACAGCACGAAACAACCCAATAAGCCTAAGGTAATGGAAAAAAACAAAGAGTCGATATTGAAGACAGAAAAATCAACAATCTCGGTCTGCGGTTTATTGCGCCAGTGGGTTAAATGGTGGACGATATATTCACTGGCGGTCGGTGCATGCGCTTCTGCGGACATATTCAACTCTTTCAAACTCTCAATTCGGTTTAGACTGAGGGCGCTTCAACAGCGCAACCCAATACATCTTCAACGTCACAAACAGGCCAGCCAATAAAGCCAACCAGTTCAAATCAACAACCAAGCGCGGTGCAAGAATAATCATCACCACGCTCACGATCATCTTGACTGCTTCCCACAGAAAAAAGCCAAGATGCGCGGTCGTTGCATTCAATGATGAAAAGCGACTCATCACCCCTCTGGCAAATAATGCCGCAGGCAACACCACCGCTAACACACCATACGCAACCGACCATGCAACCGAAGCCGTACCAGAGATACCCCACGCAAGCAATACAGCAGCAATTCCGGCCAAAGATTGCAACCCCAACACCCACCAAGGGGAGACTGCGGGATCACGCTCTCGTAAGGCTTTCGCTTCTTGCGCAGATAAAGACTTGATTTTTGAATCTTCCGCCTCATCTTCATCTGCATCGTAGCCGCGTACAGGTGTCATTGTTGACTTCTCAAATTACAGCCAAGTTACAGGCACCATCCATCAATGGCAACTGCTACAAAGCCTCTTATTATACGTAGAAACCCACATACAAGGCTACTTTTTCCGCTAATCTGTTGGCGATAATTCATTCATGCAACCCATTACATCCAACCCCAACGATTCACTTATTACGTATCCTTCCTCCTTCCCCATCAAAGTCATGGGAGAGCGAGTGGACGCATTGATTCCTGCAATTATCCATATTGCCCACCAATTTGACCCCACGTTCGATGCCAGCACCATCGAATTACGCGAAAGCAAAGGGGGAAAATACTTGGGCATCACCATCACCATTACGGCCACCAGCCGCGAGCAATTGGATGAGTTATACCGCACCCTCTCCACCCACCCGCTGGTCAAAGTTGTTCTTTAATGGAAAACACCCTAGAAAGCGACCAAAGGAAATTGAGCATGGAAGTGCGCTATCTTCACCGCGTGGACTACGCACCAACCTATGCGGCCATGCAAGAGTTTACCGATCAACGATCCACAAAACACGCACAGGACTTACAGGGCGTACCGGATCAGCTATGGATTTGTGAGCATAATCCGGTTTTCACACAAGGTCTGGCAGGGCAAGCATCGCATATTGTGCTACCCGGAAACATTCCCGTGGTGGCAACCAATCGCGGGGGGCAAGTTACGTATCATGGCCCCGGACAGGTAGTTGCCTATCCTTTGCTCGATTTGCAACGTGCGGGCTATTTCGTCAAAGAATACGTGTACCGCATCGAAGAAGCCGTTATTCGCACGCTTTTGCATTTTGGTGTGACGGGGCATCGGGTTGATGGTGCGCCCGGAATTTATGTTCGACTGGATGATCCATTTGGGCATTCCCCCCTCCCCCAACGCCCCCAAAAGCGCACATCTGCTACGAGCAAACCGATTCCCGATTTCAGTGGATTGGGCAAAATTGGTGCGTTAGGCATCAAAGTCAGCCGAAACTGCACCTATCATGGCGTGGCACTGAATGTGGCAATGGATTTGGAACCTTACTCGCGTATCAATCCTTGTGGTTACTCCGGTTTGTGTACCATTGACTTGGCTCGCTTGGGTGTATCCGCCAGTTGGACTGACGTGGCGGATGTACTCACCCAAAAACTCGTTGCTTATTTGACCCCTTAATCTCATCATGTACGATCCCACCCTCAAACAAAAAGCCGCTGCCAAAGTTTCGCGCATTCCCATCAAGGTTGAACAGGGTGAGACGCTGAAAAAACCCGACTGGATTCGCGTTAAAGCCGCCTCCCCCGGAACACGGTTTTACGAAATCAAAGATATTCTCCGCTCCAATAAACTGGTGACCGTCTGCGAAGAAGCAAGCTGCCCTAACATCGGCGAATGTTTCGGTAAAGGGACGGCTACTTTCATGATAATGGGCGATAAATGCACCCGCCGTTGCCCGTTTTGCGATGTGGGTCATGGCCGACCCGACCCATTGAGTGCCGAAGAACCCCTGCAACTGGCGCAAACCGTAGCGGCACTGAAACTCAAGTATGTCGTCATTACCAGCGTCGATCGTGACGATTTGCGTGATGGCGGCGCGCAACATTATGTGGACTGCATCAGCCAGATTCGCACACTATCCCCCCAAACCCAAATTGAAGTGCTGGTTCCTGATTTTCGCGGGCGGGACGACAAAGCGCTGGCTATTTTGGCGAATGCCCTGCCGGATGTGATGAACCATAACCTTGAAACCGTGCCACGCCTGTACAAGGAAGCACGTCCGGGGGCGGATTACCAATTTTCACTGAGCTTGCTCCAAAAATTCAAGGCGCTGCATCCGCACATCCCCACCAAAAGCGGCATCATGGTCGGCCTCGGAGAAACCGATGAGGAAATTTTGCAAGTCATGCAAGATATGCGTGCGCACCAAATCGACATGCTGACGATTGGGCAGTACCTTGCCCCCTCCAGCTCCCACTTGACGGTGAAACGCTACGTGCATCCCGACACCTTCAAGATGTTCGAGGAAAAAGCCTACGAAATGGGTTTCCAGCACGCCGCCGTGGGTGCGATGGTGCGCTCCAGCTACCACGCCGATGTGCAAGCTGGACACGCATTAGCCAAAGAGAAGGCCTGATAAAGCCTCCGCCTATGACCTTGCCATTTGCATGGCAGGGTCATCCGATTCCAAAATTTGCCGCGCCCATGTGACGAGCTGGGTCGTATCTGCACGCAAAATTTCTTGCTTCACGGCCAAAATTTGTGCGGGGTGCATCGAAAAACTACGCAACCCCAATCCCAGCAGCAGGCGTGTCAAGGTCACATCCCCTGCCATCTCTCCGCACACGCAGACACTTTTGCCTTGTGCGTGGCATTCGGCGATGGTGTTGGCAATCAAATGCAAGACCGCTGGGTGCAGAGGATCGTACAGGTGCGCCACCGATTCATCTGCACGGTCAATCGCCAAGGTGTACTGAATCAAATCGTTGGTGCCAATCGACAAGAAATCAAAATATTTGAGGAACAAGCGCAACGTCAATGCCGCTGCGGGAATCTCAATCATGGCTCCGAGTTTGACCACACCGTATGCCATACCACGCTGATCCAATAATGCGCGAGCCTGATCCAAGTACGAAAGTGTTTGGCGTATTTCCCGTCCATGTGCCAGCATGGGGATCAACAAATGCACCTTACCATGTGCAGACGCACGCAAAATCGCGCGTAATTGGGTTAAGAACATGGCAGGGTCTGCCAAACTCCACCGAATCGCACGCAAGCCCAGCGCAGGATTCAGGTGGGCGGCATCGTGCAAGGTGGCATCCAATGGTTTATCCGCCCCCACATCCACGGTACGAATGGTGACGGGCAACCCTTGCATCCCCTCAATCGCACGCCGATATGCTCGGTACTGCTCCTCTTCATCGGGCAACTTGCCTTGCCGCCCCATGAACAGAAATTCACTGCGAAATAAGCCTACGCCCACAGCACCCGCTCCCAAAGCAACCGGAGCATCTTCGGGCATTTCGATATTAGCGAGGAGTTCGATTTTTTCCCCATCCATCGTGATGGCGGGTGTATGCAAAAGCCGCTGTAATCGTCCTTTATCGGTAGCACACTGGCGTTGCTTGAATTCGTATTCCGCCAAAATAATGGGCGACGGATCGACGATAACGACACCCGCATCCCCATCAATAATGATCCAATCATCAGGACGTACCAGTTGACTGGAAAGGCGTGCGCCCACCACCGCCGGAATATCCATACTCCGCGCCACAATCGCGGTATGCGATGTTTTTCCACCCACATCGGTAATAAAACCGACGAATACGCTTTGTTTGAATTGAAGCATATCGGCAGGGGAAAGGTCATGCGCTACCAGAATCAGCGGGGCATCCGCCGTTTCTTTGCGCCCCGTGCGTTGGGCGACCGGAACCGGCAGCAGCGTGCCTTTCATCGCGTGCAAAATACGTTCGACGATCTGCTCTAGGTCGGCTTTGCGCTCGCGCAGGTACTCGTCCTCCATCTCATCAAATTGACGTGCTATCACCTCTAACTGAGTGACAAGCGCCCACTCAGCGTTATAAAGCCGCTCACTGATCCAGTGGCATATTCCATCGGCTAAGTCTTCGTCTTGCACCAGCATGAGATGAACATCAAGCAAAGCACGTAACTCATGGGGTGCTTCTTTAGGCCCCATTTGTGCAATACTTTCTTGCAGACGATGAATTTCATCCACCACCAAGGTTCGCGCCACCAGAAAACGTTGGGTTTCGGCGTTAACCTGTTCTGGCTCAATGAAATAATGTGCCACATCCAAGCGGCTGGAAGCGACCAGCACAGCACGGCCAATGGCAACCCCTCGTGAAACATTGAGGCCGTGAATCGTAAATGTCATGGCAATCCTGTCTATATAACCAGTGAGGGTTATTCACCTTCACCAAATTTATCATTGATGAGTGCAGTCAGTGCATCCATCGCTTCCTGTTCACGCTCCCCATTGGTATCCAGCACAACGACCGAGCCGATACCCGCAGCCAGCATCATGACCCCCATAATGCTTTTGGCATTGACACGCCGCTCTCCTTTAGAGATCCAAACTTCACAAGGAAAGCTCCCTGCCAATTTGGTGAGTTTGGCCGATGCCCGCGCATGAAGACCGAGTTTATTGCTGATGGTGATGGTGTTTTTGATCATGGTAATTATGGTGAGTCCGATTTTGATTCAGTGGTGCTGTCACAGCAACCTGCATGATGCACTGCATTCCCCCATTCATGGCACGCGTAGCGAGTACATCCAAGGGTTCATGGCGATAATTGACAGCACGCAGTAGCATAGGCAAATTCGCACCCGCTACGAGCCGTGTGTGTATTCCATCCAGCATTTTTTGTGCAACATTGCACGGCGTAGCACCAAACATATCCGTCAAAATCAGGGTTGCAGAATGGGGGGTGTTATCCAGTACCCTCCTGACCGTCTCAATGGTTACTTCGGGTGACTCATGGGGAAGTACATCCACCGCCAATACGTCGTTATAGGCCTCAGGATAAACATGCAGCACGCAGTCACGCAGTGCATGAGCGAGGGGAGTGTGGGCAATGATAAGAATAGCAGTTGTCATAGCACTTTTCTCCATATTATGGCTGCGTGATAGGGGTAAATACGAATACCGTCATGATAAATAACGGGGCGGTTGGTGCTAAATTGAGCAACTGACAATTGGATCATTTTTATGTACCATCGGTTCTTTACCAACACCCATACCCGTTCAGACATCCGTTTAATTGCGGTACAGACGGATCAGCATATTGAAAATGTGCGTACCCTATTCAAGGAGTACGCTGCATCGCTTACGGTGGACTTATGCTTTCAAAATTTTGAACAAGAACTGCGTATGCTCCCCGGGGAATACAGCGCACCGCGTGGTAGTTTAATTTTGATACAGGTAGGGGATATACCAGCGGGATGCTGTGCTATGCGCCCTTTGGATACGGTGGATTATCCTAACGCATGTGAAATGAAACGTCTGTTTGTGCGTCCTCCATTTCGGGGAATGCGCTTGGGTCGTATGTTGGCAGAAAGCATCTTGGATCTGGCACGCATGGCAGATTACGACTGCATTTTGCTAGATACACTGAGTGACATGGAATCCGCCCGTGCATTGTATGAAGAATTAGGGTTTGAAGAAGTACCCCCGTACTATTTCAACCCCATTGCAGGAGCGCATTACCTCAAGGCCGATCTATAACCCCCCACCTCCACGCATAAAAGCAAAAAAATAGCCCGCAATTGAAACTGCGGGCTATTTGGGGGGTTCGATCCAAACAGAAGATTGGATCAATCGATCAGACTATTCATTAGTCTATTAGACTATTAGTCTTGAATCGCCTTCTGTACCAAACGGGTAGCAACCCAGTTTTTGGTTTTAGACAGAGGACGGCTTTCAGTAATCTCGATCACATCACCCAATTTGTACTCACCCTTTTCATCATGGGCGTGGTACTTGCTGGATTTTGCAACGATCTTACCGTAGAGGGCGTGCTTGACGCGACGCTCTACCAAAACGGTTACAGTCTTCGCACGTTTGTCGCTGACCACCTTGCCAACCAAGGTGCGCTTGAGGGATTTTTTAGCTTCCGTCATTTATCGCTCCTTATTTGGCGGATTGTTCGGCATTTTGCTTCTCGACAAGAATAGTCTTGGCGCGAGCAATATCACGGCGCGTATTGCGCAGTGTAGCGGTGTTGTTCAGTTGCTGGGTAGCCTTTTGCATACGCAACCCAAAATGGGCTTTTTGCAAAGATTTGACTTCCGCTTGCAAACCGGCGATGTCTTTTTGACGCAGTTCAGTCGTTTTCATAGTGTGATCTCCTGATTACTGACCAATCATGCGTGTCACAAAAGTGGTACGCAAAGGCAATTTGGCAGATGCCAAACGGAATGCTTCACGCGCCAGTTCTTCTGGAACACCAACGATTTCAAAAACGATCTTACCGGGTTGGATTTCGGCAACATAGTATTCTGGGTTACCCTTACCGTTACCCATACGCACTTCAGCAGGCTTTTGGGAAATAGGTTTGTCGGGGAACACACGAATCCAGATACGACCGCCACGCTTCACATGACGGGAAATCGCACGACGTGCCGATTCAATTTGGCGTGCAGTTAAGCGACCACGGTCAATGCATTTCAGACCAAAATCACCAAACGCGACTGAGCTACCCCGGGTCGCAACACCCGTGTTACGGCCCTTTTGCTCTTTGCGATACTTGCGACGAGCTGGTTGCAACATAGTTATTCTCCTTTACCGTCAGCTACTGCAGCTGGCGCGGCGGCTTTGCGAACGCGCTTAACGGCATCACCACCTGCTTCAGCAGGCTTGTCACTACCATCGGCTGGTGCAGCATTGCTACCCGCAGGGCGACGTGCTCCGCGTGCAGGACGCGCACCACGGTCATCACGGCGTGGACCGCGTGGACGGCGCTCTTCTTCAGCACGAGGCTCGGTAGCCGCTGGCAAATCGTTACGACCCAGCGTATCACCTTTATAAACCCAGACCTTCACACCAATCACACCATAGGTGGTTTTGGCTTCCGAAGTTCCGTAGTCAATATCAGCACGCAATGTGTGAAGTGGTACACGACCTTCACGATACCATTCGGTACGTGCAATCTCGATACCATTCAAACGACCCGAAGACATAATCTTGATACCCAATGCGCCAAGGCGCATTGCGTTTTGCATCGCGCGTTTCATCGCACGACGGAACATGATACGTTTTTCGAGCTGCTGGGTGATGCTGTCAGCGATCAGCTTGGCATCAATCTCAGGTTTACGCACTTCTTCGATATTGACCGCAACAGGCACGCCCAATTGCGCACCCAAAGCACGCTTGAGGTTTTCAATATCTTCACCTTTTTTACCAATCACGACACCGGGACGGGCAGAAAAAATAGTGATGCGTGCATTTTTAGCTGGACGCTCAATCAGGATACGAGAAACCGACGCATTTTTCAGCTTCGATTTCAGGTACTCACGAACTTTGATGTCTTCTGCCAACATGCCCGCGAAATCGCGATCGCTGGCATACCAACGAGAAGACCAATTACGGCTAACCGACAGACGAAAGCCGGTTGGGTGGATTTTTTGTCCCATATCTTCCTGGCCTCCCTCAATTACCAACCGTCACGTACACATGGCACGTTGGTTTTCTGATTTGGTTACCACGACCTTTCGCACGAGCCGTGAAACGACGCAGCGAAGTTCCTTGCTCGACGTAAATAGTCTTAACCTTCAATTCATCGATGTCTGCACCATCATTGTGTTCTGCATTCGCAATAGCGGAATCCAGAACTTTCTTGATGATGACAGCTGCTTTTTTCTGCGTGAATTGCAAAATATTCAATGCTTGATTCACTTGCTTGCCGCGAATCATATCCGCGACCAAACGTCCCTTATCTACCGACAAGCGAACGCCACGAAGGGTTGCACGAGTTTCCATGGTCACACGTCCTTATTTCTTCTGGGCTTTTTTATCCGCAGGGTGACCCTTGAAAGTCCGTGTGAGCGCAAACTCACCCAACTTATGGCCAACCATTTGGTCGGTGATATAAACAGGTACATGCTGCTTGCCGTTGTGAACAGCAATGGTCAAGCCGATAAAATCGGGCAAGATCATGGAGCGACGCGACCAAGTCTTAACGGGCTTTTTATCCTTGGTGGCAACAGCTTTTTCAGTCTTCGCAACCAAGTGATGGTCAACGAATGGCCCTTTTTTGAGAGAACGAGTCATTTAGTCTTCCCCTTACTTCTTGCGACGCGACACGATCATCACCTGCGTGCGCTTGTTGTTGCGGGTGCGATAGCCCTTGGTCAAATTACCCCAAGGATCGACTGCATGACGACCTTCACCGGTCTTACCTTCACCACCACCATGTGGATGGTCTACCGGGTTCATCACCACACCTCGAACGGTGGGACGAATGCCCATCCAGCGTTTCACACCAGCTTTACCCAATTGACGCAAGCTGTGTTCTTCATTGGCCACTTGACCCAATGTTGCACGGCAGTCAATGTGAATCTTACGTACTTCACCGGAACGCATACGAACCTGTGCATAAGTTCCTTCACGCGCCAGCAATGTTGCCGAAGCACCCGCCGAACGAATGATTTGTGCGCCACGACCCACTTGCAATTCAACGCAGTGAATGATGGAACCCACAGGGATATTGCGGATGGGCAAGGTGTTACCCACACGAATCGGCGCTTCCGAACCGTTCATGATGGATGCACCAATTTCCAAACCACGGGGAGCGATGATGTAACGACGCTCGCCGTCTGCATAACAAACCAAAGCGATGTGAGCCGAACGATTAGGATCGTACTCAATACGCTCTACTTTTGCAGGAATACCATCTTTGTTACGACGGAAATCTACAACACGGTAGTGGTGCTTATGACCACCGCCTTTATGGCGTGTTGTGATGTGTCCGTTGTTATTACGTCCAGCTTGTTGAAACTGAGGTTCCAACAATGCAGCGTGAGGCGCACCTTTGTGCAAATGTTCACGCGAAATTTTCACCACACCCCGACGACCGGGGGAGGTGGGTTTCATTTTAATGACAGCCATGATTACGCAGCCTCCCCACCGAGGTTCAGCTCTTGTCCGGGCATCAACGTTACATATGCTTTACGCACATTGTTGCGTCGACCAATGGATTTACCGAAACGTTTGGTTTTGCCTTTGATGTTCACAACCGAAACACCTTTGACGCTAACCTTGAACATCAACTCCACAGCAGCCTTGATTTCAAACTTGGTTGCATCTTGGAGCACTTTAAAAGTAACTGCATTGCTCTTTTCTGCAATCATTGTCGCTTTTTCAGAGACAACGGGAGCAACCAGAACCTGCATCAAACGACCTTCGTCAAACTTGGATGTACTCATGCGAACATCTCCTTCAGTTTCTCCATGGCAGCCGTAGTTACCAACACCTTGCGATAGTGAACCAAAGAAAGAGGATCAGCGTAGCGAGGTTCAACAACCAAAACATTTACCAAGTTGCGGGATGCGAGGTACAGGTTGTCATCAACCTTATCTGCAATCACCAACACCGAATCCAAGTTCATCGCTTTGAATTTGGCAGCCAATGGTTTGGTTTTGGGCGAATCCACAGTCAAGGAATCAACCACAGCCAAACGTCCTTCACGCGCCAATTGCGAGAAAATAGAAGCCATACCAGCACGGTACATCTTCTTATTCACTTTGTGCGAGAAATTTTCATTGGGCATATTGGGGAATATGCGACCGCCTCCGCGCCACAGGGGGGAGGATGTCATACCCGCACGCGCACGACCTGTACCTTTTTGTTTGAAAGGCTTTTTCGTGGAGTGCTTAACTTGTTCACGGTCTTTTTGAGCGCGTGTACCTTGGCGAGCATTCGCCTGGTACGCAATCACGACTTGGTGAACGAGGTCTTCGTTGTATTCACGACCGAAAACAGCCTCAGGTGCTTCGTATTGGGAAGCTGCCAGACCTTGGTCATTCAGGAGTTCGATCTGCATCAGTTCGCTCCCTTCGCATTTTTAAGCGTCATTTTTACAGCAGGACGAACCGATACAAAACCACCGGACGCACCAGGAACTGCACCTTTAATCAGGAGCAATTGGCGTTCCAAATCTACACGGAATACGTCCAGATTTTGTGTTGTTACAGTGGCATCACCCAAGTGACCTGTCATCCGCTTACCCGGAAATACGCGACCGGGATCTTGTGCCATACCGATAGAACCGGGGACATTGTGCGAACGGCTATTACCATGAGATGCACGTTGCGAACTCATGTTATGGCGCTTGATAGTACCTGCATAGCCTTTACCGATCGATGTACCTTGCACATCTACCTTTTGGCCTACGGCAAATACCTCTGCAACGGGAACCACTGAACCTACAGGATATTTAGCCGCAATTTCTGCGCTAACCTGAAATTCTTTGATGATCTCACCCGCTTCAACACCTGCTTTCGCAAGGTGTCCAGCTTCCGGCTTTGTCACGCGCGATACTTTGCGCGAACCGAATGTCACCTGCAAGGCAACATAGCCGTCGTTCTCCTGGGTTTTAACCTGTGTCACGCGGTTGTTGGACACATCAACTACTGTGACGGGCACTGCATCCCCATCATCAGTAAACAAACGCATCATGCCAACCTTGCGACCCAGCAACCCTAAGTGATTGCTAAGACTCATTATTTTCTCCGTAACTTTCGCAGTCGCAACTTCAATTGGCTGCGACCTTGTATGCGAAAGACTGTTAATAAAAACCAATTTACCCGCTAAAAATAGAGCGAAGCCTCACAGTATAGCGTCCTACTATTTTTATTGCAAGCACGAAGCCCATAAAAAAACACCTCCCCGATACAGAAAAGATACCGGAGAGGTGTTTTTAGTTTATGGCGCTGCGTTTATTGCAACTTGATTTCCACATCAACGCCAGCAGGCAAGTCGAGCTTCATCAATGCGTCCACTGTTTTATCAGTGGGATCAACGATGTCCATCAAACGTTGATGGGTGCGGATTTCAAACTGGTCGCGGCTTGTCTTGTTGACGTGCGGCGAGCGCAGAATGTCGAAACGCTTCATGCGTGTAGGCAATGGTACGGGACCTTTAACGATAGCACCGGTGCGCTTTGCCGTATCAACGATTTCTGCTGCGGATTGGTCGATCAGTTTGTAATCAAATGCTTTCAAACGGATGCGGATTTTTTGTTTAGTGGCCATGTTTACCTCAAAGCCTTAAGCCATAATTTTGGCAACAACGCCAGCACCGACGGTACGACCACCTT
>CALMCD010000412.1 GCA_937863075.1 uncultured Rhodoferax sp.
GAAGCCGCTTTCAGCAGATTGCTGGTGCGATCCAACGCCACGATATTGCCGGATTTCAGCATCGCCACGCGCCCGCACAAGGCTTCGGCTTCTTCCAAATAATGCGTGGTCAATAAAACGGTACTGCCTTGTTGGTTCAGTTGGGAAATGAATTTCCACAGCGTTTGGCGCAATTCGACATCGACACCCGCCGTTGGCTCATCCAACACAATCACGGGCGGTTTGTGTACCAATGCCTGCGCGACCAGCATCCGCCGCTTCATGCCGCCGGAGAGTTGGCGCATATTGGAATGGGCTTTATCGGTCAGCCCCAGACTTTCGAGCAGCTCATCAATCCACGCGCCGTTATTCGTAATGCCGAAGTAGCCAGATTGAAAACGCAGTGCCTCGCGCACATTGAAAAAGGGATCAAACACCAATTCTTGCGGCACGATGCCGAGCTTGCGGCGGGCGATGGCGTAATCGGATTGCACGTCATAGCCCATGACGCGGACGCTGCCGCTGGTGGCGCGGGTCAGCCCCGCCAAAATGCTAATCAGCGTGGTTTTTCCTGCACCGTTGGGGCCGAGGAGTCCGAAAAATTCGCCCTCTTCAATCTCCAGCGATACGTTATTCAGCGCGAGAAAAGGGGCGGTTTTACCCGCATAAGATTTACTGACCGATTGAAAAGATAAAGCGTTCATGCACAACCATTACAACAAAGTTTCGATGCCGTAGAGTTTCGCCAAATCGCTTAAATGCGGCGGTTGCGCCTGCACTTGCAGCGTTTTTTGGCTGCGTTGGGCGATACGGCGCAATTCCAACAGCACGGCGAGGGCGGAGGAATCAAAACGCTCCAAGGCGCTGGCATCCACCACCACGGTTTCACCAGCTGGCGCAGCGTCCAGCCCCGCACGCAGTTGCGCGAGGCAGGCATTGGCTTGGCGGTGGGTCAATTCCAATGGAAGACTTAACACGTCAATCTTTCACTGCGATGCGGTTAGGGCTTTTTCGCGCCACTTGCCGCCGAAGCAGGCGCAGAGCTGGCTGCATTCGGATTAGCACCGCTGTTGTTTTTGGCATTGGCTTTGTTGCGCTCGGTCAACGAAGCAATCAAACCATCCACGCCCTTGGCATTGATTTCCTGCGCAAACTGGCTGCGATACGTTTCCACCAACCACACGCCCAGCACGTTCAGGTTGTAAATGCGCCAGCCAGCGCCTTGCCCGGGTGTTTTTTCCAAACGGTAATCCAATTGAATCGGGTCACCCGCGCCCTTCACTTCGGTTTTTACCAGCACTTCTTTGTCTTCGGGCGAAGCGCGGAAGGGTTTCAAGCTGATGGTTTGGTCTTTCACCTGCGAGAGCGCACCCGCGTAGGTACGCACCAAGAGGATTTTGAATTCTTCTTGCAAGCGTTTTTGCTGCTCGGGCGTAGTGCTGCGCCATGCGGGGCCGACTGCCGATGCCGTCATGCGCTGAAAATTCACATTGGGCATGATGCGCGTATCCACCAATTCGATAATCTTGTTGGTATCGCCTGCACGAATGGTTTTATCGTTTTTAATCGTATCCAGCACATCGGTTGCCAAGCGCATAACCAAGGCATCGGGCGCTTCATCCGCTGCGTGTGCCAAAGGCGTTACCAGTGCGCCAAACGATGCGGTCAAAGACACCGCCGAAATCGCCAACAAGCGGCGCAAGAAAGTACGTTTTACAAAGTTCATGGAGCTTTCTCCTCAATAAGTGTAGGGGGGGTAGAAGGGGTAGAGGGCGCATCGGGTGCTGTTTCTACCGGTGGCTTCTCTGCCGGATTTTTTTCCGCTGGAGTTTTTTCTGCTGGCACTGGAGGCGTTTCTACGGTTTCTTCTTCATCCGGCGGATTGCCATCGTAAAGTTGGTTGTGGCGACGTTGCAGGTACAAATCCCGCATAAAGCTGTATTTGTCCAAGGCCGCCTCATTCAGCATCGTACCTGCTTGGAGCAAATTGGCACGGGTATTCACCACATTCAGCACGGTGAGTGCATTGCGGGTGGGTTCATCGGCAATTTGGCGCACCAAGTTACCGCTCATATCGACTGGATACGCCACCGCATCACGCATAGTCCGTGGGCCAAATACCGGAAGTACCACATAGGGGCCATCGCCCACACCCCAATGCCCTAGCGTCAGGCCGAAATCGGTGGTACGGCGTTCCATTTGCATTTCGCTGGCAATATCCAACAATCCGCCCAGCCCGAAGGTGGTGTTGATCACGAAGCGCCCAAAGCTATTCAGCGTGTTCTCCGCTTTGAATTGCAGCGCGTTGTTCACGCCCGACCACAAATCTTCCAGATTACCAAAAAAATTGCTCACGCCTTTACGCAATACCGAAGGCACAGCGGTTTGGTACGCTTTGGCGGTGGGTTGGAGAATGTTTTCATCCAGCCCCTCATTAAATTCAAACATGCTGCGGTTGAACGATTCAAACGGATCACGCGGATTCGGATTCGCAACCGTCGCACAGCCCTGCATATTTACTATCAAAAAGATAGCTAACAATGCAGTACCGATGCGCATTAGAAAGGATTTTTTCATTTTTTGGGTTCTCCTGCACCCGAACCACCCGTACCACCAGTACCACTGCCTTCAGCCGCTTTGCTGTAGAGAAACTGGCTAATCAGGTTTTCCAATACAACGGCGGATTGGGTCGCGGTGATGACATCGCCTTCTGCCAAATTGGTGGTATCCGAACCCGCTTCAATGCCAATGTATTGTTCCCCCAGCAAACCCGCCGTCAAAATTTTCAACGAACTGTCTTTGGGGAAAGCGTAACGGCTCTCCAGTGCCAATTTGACACGCGCCTGAAAGGTTTTATCGTCAAACGTTAAGGTTTCCACACGCCCCACGACCACGCCTCCGCTGCGCACCGCCGCCTTGGGTTTAAGGCCGCCCACGTTGTCAAACTTGGCAGTGACGTGGTAGTTTTTCTGGAAACTCAAACTCAGCAGATTCGCCGATTGCAGTGCCAGAAACAAAATCGCCACCATCCCCAACAAGACAAAAAGTCCTACCCACACATCATTTTTAGAACGCTGCATACATCCTCCTTAAATCGTAAACATCATGGCGGTGAGGATGATGTCCAACCCCAACACCGCCAGCGAAGCCGACACCACCGTGCGTGTCGTGGCACTGGCAACCCCTTCGGGTGTGGCCTGCGCTTCAAACCCTTGAAAAACTGCAATAAACGAGACGGTGAGGCCAAAAACAACGCTCTTCAAAATACCGTTGCCCACATCTTGCCAAACGTCCACCCCGCCTTGCACTTGGCTCCAAAACGCGCCGCCGTCCACGCCAATCAGCACCACGCCGACCACCCAACCGCCGATAACGCCCATCGCGCTAAAAACCGCTGCCAACAAGGGCATGGCCACCACCCCCGCCCAAAAACGGGGAGCCAAAATGCGTTGAATCGGGTCAACCGCCATCATTTCCATCACGCTGATTTGTTCGCCCGCTTTCATCAAGCCGATTTCAGCGGTTAACGACGTTCCCGCCCGCCCTGCAAAGAGCAAGGCCGTTACCACCGGCCCCAATTCGCGCACCAAGCTGAGGGTGACCAATAAACCCAGCGCCTCGGCCGAACCGTAGCGCTGCAAGGTGTAATAGCCCTGCAAGCCAAACACAAAGCCCACAAATAAACCGGAAATCGCAATAATCGCCAGCGAATAATTGCCCACAAAGTGCATCTGATCCCGCACCAGCGAAAAACGCCGGAAAGTGGGGATTACGGAAAACAGCAAGCGAAAAAACAACCGCGCACCGTAGCCAATGTCCACCAATTTGCTGCGGGTGGCAAAGCCTAGATTTTCTAATTTTTCTCTATGGTTCTGATTCAGTATTTTCATGAAAAATCCTCTGTAACCGTTGTTGCCGGATAGTGGAAACGCACTGGGCCTTCGGATAGCGCATTCACATACTGGTACACCAGCGGGTCGGTACTGTTCAGCACTTGTTCGGGCGTGCCTTGGGCGGCAATTTTGCCGTTAGCCAAAATGATGACATGGTCGGCAATCGTGAACGTTTGCTCCAATTCGTGGGAAACAAAAATACTGGTCAACCCCATCGAATCGTTGAGCTGGCGAATCAAGTGCGCGGAAGTTCCCACCGAAATCGGGTCAATCCCCGTGAATGGCTCGTCGTACATCACCAAATCGGGGTCTAACGCAATCGCACGCGCCAATGCCACCCGCCGCGCCATGCCGCCCGAAATTGCACTCGGCATCAAATCCCGCGCACCGCGTAAACCGACGGCATTGAGTTTCATCAGCACGATGTCGTAAATCATGTCCTCGGACAAATCGGTATGTTCCCGCAATGGAAACGCGACATTATCGAACACACTCATATCCGCAAACAGCGCCCCGAATTGGAACAGCATTCCAACGCGGCGGCGGATGGCGTAAATTTCTTCCTGCTCCATCACGGTGACATCGCGCCCATCGAACAGCATTTGCCCCGCTTGCGCCCGATTTTGTCCGCCAATCAAACGAAAAATCGTGGTTTTACCCCCGCCCGACGCGCCCATCAACGCCGTGACTTTGCCACGCGGCACTTGCAGCGAAACGTCGTTCAGAATCACGCGCTCGCCATAACCAAAGGTGAGATTGCGCAACTCCACCAAAGGCTTCACAAAGGATTGAACAGAAGGGGGTGAAAATTCGGTTTCCATATCTTGGAATGATACGATATTCGGAAAAACCCGAAAAAAAACCCGCTCGGGTCGCCCTGAGCGGGATTCAAGATTATTGAGCGAGGTGAAAACTAAGCGGCTTACTTGCTAGCAGCAGGTGCTGCGGGAGCGGCAGGAGCAGCAGCGTCTTTCTTCGGTGCATCCACTTTTACTGCGTCAGCTTTCGCTTTGGCATCAGCAGCTTTGGCTTCAGCGGCTTTAGCGGCTTCGGCTTTGCGTTTAGCGCGGGCTTCAGCGGCTTTGGCTTTGCGTTCAGCGCGTTCTGCTTTGCGTTTCGCACGTTCTTCAGCGATTTTTTCTTTATCTACTGCGGGAGCAGCCACTTTACCAGTTTGCGCAGGCATAGCAGCTTTGTCAGCAGCAGGCGCGGCGGGTGTAGCAGCAGGTGCGGGTGTAGCGGTTGCGGCAGGTGTTGCAGCAGGTTGTGCAAAAGCGCCTACAGAAAACAGACCAGCGATCAAAGCGGTAGCGGTGAGAGATTTGAAGTTCATGATGTTGTTCCTTTCGGGTTATGTGGTGTGTATGGTTCTTCAACGCCAGTGGATTGGGATCGGTTGACACATCGGCTGACACACCACACAACTTTTTTACGTGGGCTATGTATTTTTGCTGATGGTAATAGTCGGGAACTTGCTGGAAAAATCTTTATTGCGTGCTGCAATCGAAACCGCCACCCGACGCGCCAAGGCTTTATAGAGATTGGCGACTGCACCATCGGGGTCGGCGATGACGGTGGGTTTACCGCTATCGGCTTGTAAACGAATTTGCATATCCAACGGCAACGCACCCAAATAATCCATCTGGTACTCGGCGGCCATTTTCTTGCCACCATCTGCACCAAAGATGTGTTCGACATGCCCGCACTTCGTACACACATGCACCGCCATGTTTTCAACAATGCCCAAAATCGGTACGCTCACCTTTTCAAACATCTTGATGCCTTTTTTCGCATCCAATAACGCAATATCTTGCGGGGTGGTGACGATGACCGCGCCCGTTACGGGGACGCGCTGACTCAAGGTAAGCTGAATATCGCCCGTACCCGGTGGCATATCAACGATTAAATAATCCAAGTCTTTCCAATTCGTTTGGCGCAAAAGCTGTTCCAACGCCTGCGTTGCCATCGGGCCACGCCAAATCATGGCATCGTCCTGCGCAATCAAGAAACCAATCGACATGGCTTGGATGCCGTGATTTTCCAACGGCTCCATCGTCTTGCCATCGGACGATTCGGGGCGACCGTCAATCCCCATCATCATGGGCAGGCTAGGGCCATAAATATCGGCATCCAACAATCCGACCCGCGCACCTTCCGCCGCCAGTGCCAATGCCAAGTTGACAGCCGTGGTACTCTTACCCACGCCCCCTTTGCCCGAAGCCACGGCTACGATATTTTTAACACCGGGAATCAGGGGTACGCCACGTTGCACGGTATGGGCCACGATGTGCGACGTAATTTGAATCGACACATTGCCCACACCCGCCACGCCTTTGACGGCTGCAATCAGATTCTGGCGCAAATCGGCGATTTGGCTTTGGGCGGGATAGCCGAGTTCAATATCAAATGCTACATCGCCCCCGCGTATCGTCATATTTTTGACGGCTTTGGTGGATACAAAATCTTTGCCCGTGTTGGGGTCAATCACGTTTTTCAGGGCATCGTTAATGGTTTGTACGGTGATGGTGCTTGTCGTCATTATTTCAATTTCAATCGTTTTCTGGTGATAGGTGTAGTCTAGCCGAGGGCTAAAATTGCGCCCCCGTATTGCCAGAAAGCCCTTTTTCGATCATGCAAAATTTACCCCGTCAACTTTTTGTCACCACCGCCCTGCCGTATGCCAATGCGCCTTTCCACATTGGCCACATGATGGAATACATTCAGGCCGATATTTGGGTTCGCCACCAACGGATGATGGGGCATTCGGTGGATTTTGTCGGGGCGGATGATACGCACGGCGCACCCATCATGATTGCCGCTGAAAAAGCCGGATTAACGCCGCAGCAATTTGTCGCCAATATCGCGGCGGGAAGAAAGCAATATCTGGATGGTTTTCATATTCAGTTTGACAACTGGTACAGCACCGATGCCCCTGAAAACCACCAGCTCGCGCAAGATATTTACCGCGCCCTCAAAGCCAACGGTTTGATTGAAACCCGCACCATCGAACAGTTTTTCGACCCCGAAAAAAACATGTTCCTGCCCGACCGTTTCATCAAAGGCGAATGCCCCAAATGCCATGCCAAAGACCAGTACGGCGACAACTGCGAATCCTGCGGCGCGGTGTATGCCCCAACTGATTTGATTAACCCGTTCTCCGCCCTCTCGGGTGCAAAACCCGAATTGCGCCAATCGGAACACTTCTTCTTCAAGTTGTCCGACCCGCGCTGCGTGGAGTTTTTAGAAAACTGGACGCAAGACGGCAAACTGCAACCCGAAGTTGCCAACAAAATCAAAGAATGGTTTTCCGTTCGCACCAACCCCGACGGCACGCAAAGCGAAGGCTTGGGCGATTGGGACATTTCCCGCGATGCCCCCTATTTCGGCATCGAAATCCCCGATGCACCGGGTAAATACTTTTACGTGTGGTTGGATGCGCCGATTGGTTATCTCGCCTCGCTGCAAAACCTGTTGCAACAGCGCGGGCAAGATTTCAACACGTATATGGCAAACCCCGCGTTGGAACAATACCACTTTATCGGTAAAGATATTGTGACCTTCCACACGCTGTTTTGGCCGGCTACGCTGCACTTTAGCGGACGCAAAACGCCGGATAACGTCTTTGTGCATGGCTTTTTGACTATCAACAACGGCGAGAAAATGAGCAAAAGCCGTGGCACGGGCTTGAATCCGCTCAAATACTTGGAACTGGGCATGAATCCCGAATGGTTGCGTTATTACCTCGCTACCAAACTGACATCACGCAACGAAGATATTGATTTCAACGCCGATGATTTTCTGGCACGGGTGAATAGCGATTTAATCGGCAAATATATCAACATCGCCAGCCGCGCCGCCGGATTCATCACCAAACGCTTTGGCGGCAAACTGGGCGCCATTTCGCCCGATGGTTCCGGCTTGCTCGACACCCTGCGCGAACACCAAGAACACATCGCCGCCATGTACACGCAGCGCGAGTTTTCCAAAGCCCAGCGCGAAATCATGCTGCTGGCGGACAAAGTAAATGCCTACGTGGATGCCAACAAACCGTGGGAATTGGCAAAAAAAGAGGGCATGGAAGAGCGCCTGCACGATGTGTGTACCGTGTGCATCGAATCCTTCCGCATTTTGACGGGCTATCTCAAACCCGTGCTGCCCGCGTTGGCCGCCAAAGTGGAAGCGTTTGTGCAATGCGAACCGCTGAGTTTCCAAACTGAAACCGCACTGTTACCCGTGGGTCACGCCATCAACGCCTACCAGCATTTGATGCAGCGCGTCACGACCGATCAACTGGATGCGCTATTTGAAGTGTCAGAGAAAAAGGAAGAAAATCCGGCTGCAACGCCCGCCCAGCCTGCACAATCAGCTATTGAAACGATAGCACCCACCATTGGCATTGATGATTTCGCCAAGGTCGATTTACGCATCGCCCACATCGTGCATTGCGAAGCGGTCGAAGGTTCCACCAAGCTCCTGCGCCTGACGCTGGATGCGGGTGAAGGCAAAACGCGCAATGTGTTCTCCGGCATCGCCAGCATGTACAAGCCCGCTGACCTTATCGGCAAACACACGGTACTGGTGGCAAATTTGGCTCCACGCAAAATGAAATTTGGCGTGAGCGAAGGCATGGTGTTAGCCGCTAGCCATGCCGATGAGAAAAATAACCCGGGCATTTACATTTTGGAACCCATCACAGGTGCGTTGCCGGGTATGCGGATTCGTTAAATTATTGATATAAAGAGGAGAACACGCCATGTCATGGTTCCGCCCCCGTGTGCTAGATATGCTTCAGGATTACAACCGCCAGCGCCTGATGCGTGATGTGGGGGCGGGGATTACCGTGGGCGTGGTCGCGCTGCCGCTGGCAATGGCGTTTGCGATTGCCAGCGGCTTAAAACCTGAAGCCGGTTTGTTTACCGCCATCATTGCCGGCTTGTTGATTTCTGTGCTGGGCGGTAGTCCGGTGCAAATTGGCGGGCCAGCGGGCGCGTTTATCGTGATCGTTTACGGCATCGTCGAACGCTATGGGTTAGCGAATTTGATTATCGCCACCGCGCTTTCCGGCATTTTTCTGTTTGCGATGGGCTTCTTCCGGCTGGGAACGCTGATTCGCTTTATTCCCATCGCGGTGGTGATTGGGTTTACCAATGGTATTGCCGTGCTGATTGGTGTGTCGCAACTCAAAGAATTTCTGGGGTTGCAAATCACGTCCATGCCCGCCGATTTTTTCGGGGTGCTTTCTGTCCTCGCCAACAACCTGCACACCATGAACGAAATCGCGTTTTTGCTGGCGCTGGGTTGTTTGCTGTTGATTGTGGCGTGGCAATTTTTGTTGCCGCTTGCCGCCTTGCATATGCCTTGGTTAAAACGCTTGGCCATGATTCCGGGATCGGTAGTCGCGCTGGTGGTGGCGACCATCGTCGTGTCGGTGTGGCATTTACCCGTTGAAACGGTGGGTTCACGTTTTGGTGGAATTCCCTCCACCTTGCCGAATTTGGTCTGGCCAGATTTTTCATGGGCTACGGTGAAGTTTTTGTTTATTCCCGCCTCCACCTTGGCGATGTTGGGCGCGATTGAATCGCTGCTTTGCGCCCGTGTCGCCGATGGCATGATGGACACCAAGCGCCACAATCCCAACCAAGAACTCATGGCGCAGGGCATTGCCAATTTTGTGACACCCTTTTTTGGGGGGATGCCCGCGACCGGAACCATCGCCCGCACCGTCACCAATATCAAAAACGGCGGTAATAGCCCGATTGCCGGTGTGGTTCATGCGCTGACTTTGCTGGTGATTGTGCTGGTGGCTGCTCCTTTAGCCAAGCATATTCCACTGGCGGCGATGGCGGCGATTTTGATGTTTGTGGCGTGGAATATGGGCGAATGGCGTGAGTTTTGGCACCTTCGCCATTACCGCCTGCCTTACCGTATCACGCTGCTCGGGGTTTTTATCCTGACGGTGATGTTTGATTTGACCGTTGCCGTAGAAGTCGGTTTGGTCGCGGCATGTTTAACGTTTATTTACCGCATTTCCAACCTTTCCCGCAGCGAGCGCGTGGAAATCAAAACCCCCGAAGAAGGCATCGCCACCTACCGCCTTTACGGAGCATTGTTTTTTGGTGCGGTGAACTTAATTGAATCGATCCAAGACGAATTACCCGCCAAGGTATTGGTGTTGGACATCAAAAATGTGATTTATATGGACACGTCAGGTATAGACGCAATGCAGGATTTGGCGCGTGCCTGTACCAAAAATCATGTCCAACTGTTACTATGTGGGCTGATACACCAACCCAAAGATATTGCATACCGCAGCGGTCTCATTGGCCGTGTGGGAGAGAATCACCTCTATCCCGATATGCACAGCGGTATAGAGGCCGCCTTGCAAATAGCGCGTGGTTCGACCACCTAATTTTTTACCGATTTTTTTGAAAACTTCTTGAAGAGAGTGAAGGACTTTTTTTTATGGCTAACCTTTTCCGCCGCCCAGACTATCAATCGGATGCGACCCAATTTTTGAACCAGCTCAACCAAAACGATCCCGAATTGGCAGCGCGTCGCCTCGCAGCACGTAGCACCTTGTGGGAACCCAAAATGCCCGAACCCGATTTTCAAACCGGCTTCAGCGTGGGACGTGTAGCGCAAAAACCTTACGTGTATTTCAGTAACGAAAAAACCGATAGCTAAATGCAGGTTGTGCGGCTTTATGGCGAGCCTTTGCTTGCCATGCCACAGGATTTGTACATCCCACCGGATGCACTGGAAATCTTTTTAGAAACCTTTGAAGGCCCGCTGGATTTGCTGCTGTACCTCATTCGCAAGCAAAACTTCAATATCTTGGATATTCCGATGGCAAGCGTCACACGCCAGTACATGGTGTATGTGGAAGAAATCCATCGGCGCAATCTGGAACTAGCGGCTGAATACCTGCTCATGGCGGCGATGCTGATTGAAATCAAATCCCGCATGTTGCTCCCCCCAAAGCGGCAAGCCGACGGACAAGAACCCGAAGACCCGCGTGCCGAATTGGTGCGCCGTCTGATTGAATACGAGCAAATCAAGCAAGCTGCCACCCGCATCAACACCCTGCCGCAAGCCGGTCGTGATTTTTCCCTCGTCGAGGTGGTGCAAGACGATAGCGCGATTGCCATCCGCCTACCCGATGTGCATCTGGACGAATTGCAAAGCGCGTGGCGTGATGTATTGAACCGCGCCCGTCTGCACGCCAAACACATTACCCACCATAAAATCACCCGCGAAGCACTCTCGGTACGCGAACACATGGGGCTGGTGTTGCGCAAACTGCAAGGTAAGCGTTTTATGGTGTTTGAAGGTCTGTTTGACACCACCCAAGGCATCCCCTTGCTGGTGGTTACTTTTATTGCACTGCTTGAGCTGGCGAAAGAAAGTCTGGTAGAAATCACCCAAGCCGAAGCTTTTGCCCCCATTTATGTGCGGCTTGCCTATACCCCTAGCCATTAAAAAATTACGTTCTATGCCTTATCTCCTTGCACTCGATCAAAGCGGCAGCAGTGTGCGCAGCATTATTTTTAGCGAACAGGGTCAAATTGTGGCGATGGTGGAGCAAGAGCTACCCCAACTCACCCCGCTACCGGGCTGGGTAGAACAAGACCCGATGGCGATCTGGCAAACACAACTCGACACCCTGCGCAAGGTAGTGATGCAAGCGCACATCACACCGGATGCCATTCATGCGATTGGTATCAACTTTCCACCCAACAGTACCGTGGTATGGAATCACACCAATGGACAACCCATTTACAACGCCATCACGGGTCAAGATCAACGGGATAAGCAATGGATTCTTGACCATGTTTATAACGCCTACGTCCAAGAAGAAGCCGGTGAACTGGTGTTTGGTACGCTGGGCAGTTGGATTTTGTGGCAACTCACCGGACACACCGAAGCCACACCGCTTGATGCCAATGTACTCGGCATGACCCGCCCCTCGGTTTTGGGCATTCCTATCCCCGTAACGGCTGTGGCCGAAAGCAGCCACAATATCCTCTTTGGGCAGGCCTGTTTTTCCCCTGACATTGCGGTACTTTCCTACGGCGATGGCAACCATAGCGTGGATCGACTTCATTGGCATACCGGACAAGAATCCAGTCTACCGAGTTGGCTATCCTCCGCCACCACACCCCGTATCGAATGGCAAGCGAGCTGGCAGAACATGGCGGCGTTGCAAATCACCGCCTTCCAAACGACCACCTTGCTGCGTGCGGTAGAGCGAAAAGAATCCAACCCATTTCAAGAAGTGCGCGTGAGTGGTATTGCCAGCCAAAACGATCTTTTACTACAAATGCAGGCGGATTTATTGGGCATCTCCGTGACACGCCCGGCGGTTGCCTACCCGTGTGCATTGGGAGCAGCTTACCTCGCCGGATTGCAAAGTGGTCTTTACCGTAATACCGATGCAATCAGCGCCCAGTGGAAAGCGGAAAAAATCTTCCACCCTACCATGAGCCAATCTGCCGCGCATGAATTGATGGCGCAATGGGAACGCGCCCTGCACCAAGTATTGCTTTAACTATTACTTGAACCCTGCTGCTGCGGCATCCAGCCCAGCCCCGCACGGGTTCCGTCTGCAACCGCTCCCCGTGCAGGACGGTATTCGCAGCCCACCCAACCCGTATAACGCAATTCATCCAATAGCTGGAATAAATACGGGTAATGCAGCTCTCCCGTATCCGGTTCATGGCGCTCTGGCACTCCCGCAATCTGAATATGCCCGATACGGCCTGTCGGGATATATTGACGCAATTTGGTAGCCACATCCCCTTCCATAATCTGGCAATGGTACAAATCCATTTGTACTTGCAGATTGGCAGCACCCACTTCCATCACCACTTGATGGGCAATCGCTTGGTGCTGGAGGAAAAAATGGGGCATATCACGCCCATTGATGGGTTCAATCATCACCGAAACCGCACACGATGCCGCCTCAGCTGCCGCCCAATGCAAATTACGCTGGTACGTTGCCATCAAAACCGCAGGGGGAATATGCAGCAGAGCCAATCCTGCCATCACATGAATGCGTGGGCATTGCAAAACGGTAGCGTATTCCAAGGCCTGTAAAAACCCGCTGCGGAATTCAGCCTCCCGCTCCGGCAAACAAGCGATACCGCGTTCACCTGCATCCCAATCACCGGGGGGGGCGTTGAACAAAACTTGCTGCAAACCGTTATCCCCCAGCCACGCTGCAATGTCTGTCGCGCGAAACGCATAAGGGAAAAGGTATTCCACCGCTTTGAAACCGTCTTTTGCAGCGGCGGCAAAGCGTTCAGAAAAAGCCAGCTCTGGATAAAGCAGCGATAAATTGGCAGCAAAACGGGGCATGGTGAATGCCTTGGGAGGTTTTACTTTTTCGGGGGGTTGCCTGCGCCACCAGCACCACCACGAAATACCTTGAAGAAATCGGAAGACGAGGGGTCTAACACCATCACGTCCGATTTGCTGTTGAAGCTGTTGCGATAGGCATCAAGGCTGCGGTAGAACTGCGCAAATTGTGGATCGCGCCCAAAGGCTTCGCCATAAATGCGTGAGGCTTCGGCATCGCCCTGACCTTTGATGATCTGCGCTTCGCGGTAGGCATTGGCAATGGTGATCTCGCGCTGACGTTCGGCATCTGCACGGATTTTTTCACCTTCTGCAACCCCAGTAGAGCGTAACTCATTGGCAACACGTTTGCGCTCGGCTTCCATCCGGCGATAGACTGATTCGGTAATTGCTTCCACGTAATCCACGCGGGTGATGCGCACGTCGACAATATCCACACCCCACGGTTTTACGCCGCGCACTGCGTTCAAGACTTCCACCTTCACTGCTGCCATCAGGGCTTCGCGCTTGAGCGAGAGCAATTCTTTCACGGTGCGTTTATTGATTTCTTCCTGAAACGCATTGCGCACCACGCGGTTGAGTTGGCTGGCTCCGGCTGCTTCGTTCAATCCCACGTTACGAATGTATTCACTGGGAGCCGAAATGCGCCAACGCACATACCAATCAATCACCACCCGTTGCTTTTCTGCGGTCAGCATGGGTTCGGAGTCGGTGCTATCGAGCGTCAATAAACGCTTGTCGATGTACGACACATTTTGGAAGGGGGGTGGCAGTTTAATGTTCAGTCCGGGTTCCGTAATCACATCCTTGATTTGACCAAACGAATACACCACACCGAATTGACGCTGATCCACCACAAACAAGGTAGAACTCGCCAAAACCAGCATAAACAGCAGGGTAGAAAAAATAAGTCCAATCCGATTCATGACAATTTCCTGGCAATTGGTTTAGCGGGTTTCACGGGTACGGGTTGCGGCATCACGGCTGCGTGGGTCTGGTGCTGCGGGCGTAGTCGCGGGGGCGGGGGCGACTGGTGCGGCTGCCGCAGGTGCATTACCCTCTGCATTCGCCGTACCGGTCGTCGCATTGATGATGCGATCCAAGGGCAAATTCAGCAAATTACCACCCTGACGTGATTCCACCAATACCTTGGTGACATTGCTATAAATCTGCTGCATGGTGTCCAAATACATCCGGTCACGCGTCACTTGCGGTGCTTTTTGGTACTCGACCAACACGGAACGGAAACGCTGTGCATCACCGTCCGCCTGTGCCACCACACGCGCTTTGTAGGCCTGTGCTTCTTCTTGCAGACGCGAGGCCGTACCCACGGCACGGGGAATCACATCATTGGCATAGGCTTGTGCTTCGTTTTTGATACGCTCACGCTCCTGCCCTGCCTTCAACACATCGTCAAACGATGCCTGCACTTGCTCAGGAGGCCGCACGCCCCCTTGTTGCAGGTTAATACCGACCACCTCAACCCCGACCTTGTAGCGATCCAGAATCAACTGCATCAAGGCACGCACGCGGGGGGCAATTTGGTCACGCTCTTCCGAGAGTGCCGCATCCATCTTCATTTTGCCCAGCACTTCACGCACCGCCGTTTCAGCGGCTTGAACCACTGCTTGTTCGGGGTTTTTGCTTTCAAACAAAAAGGCGCGGGCATCGTAGAGTCGGTACTGCACGGCAAACTTGATGTCGAGGATGTTTTCATCTTCGGTCAACATCGCCGATTCACGCAGACCCGTTGCTTTCAAAATCGTGTCACGCCCCACATCCAGCGAACGGATTTGGGTCACGAACACCAATTCGTGGCGTGCAATCGGGTAAGGTAAACGCCAAGCGACACCCGCAGTCACGGTTTCTTTGTATTTACCAAATTGGGTAATCACCGCTTGCTGACCCTCTTGGACGATAAAAAATCCGGTTCCCAGCCACAGCAAGCAAAGCGCCCCCCCAATCAACCCCAAGCCAATGCCGGCATTTTTCATATCGGGTTGAAAGTTTCCGTTATTCCCACCCCCGTTGCCATTGTTGTTGCCAGAGGGCGATTTCTTCCCCCACAATGCCCCAAACTTCCGGTAGAGATCATTCCAGATTTCATCCAAATCCGGCGGAGAAGAATTATTACCCGAACGAGAACCCGCCGCACCCCGTGGGGGCTGTTGTTCTGGTGGCGGGGGGGGCGGTGGAGGTTGTATCGTGGGCTTATCCCCATCGGCTGATGGTTTCTTTTCTTCATCCGCCCGACCCCAACGGGGATCATTCAGATTGAACATTCGGGATGCAAAAACACGAATGGCTTCTTTCATTTCATTTATCCAATTCCAAATCCAAGCTCGATGGAGATTCTGCGTCAGGCGATGCCGCCGATGCTGCCGCTCCCACTGCAATACCCGCCAATTTTTCGCGCAATGCGGCAAGCCCTATGGATGCCTTGGCACTGGCAAAAAGACGCGGAACTTGCACCGAATCGATTTCAAATGTATCTTCCATGTGAATGGGCTGATGTTCAGGGGGTAAAGCGTCAATTTTGTTAAAGATAAGCAGTTGCGGAACACCATCCGCGCCAATCTCTTTTAACACCTGCTGAACCTGTGCAATTTGCTCTGCAAACGCAGGGTTGGCTGCATCCACCACATGCAAAAGCAAATCCGCATCAATGGCTTCTTGCAAGGTGGCTTGAAACGCATCAATCAAACTATGCGGTAAATCACGGATAAAGCCCACCGTATCGGAAATCGAAACCGACCGTGCAGAATCACCCAGATACAAATGCCGTGTTGTGGTGTCTAGTGTGGCAAAGAGCTGATCAGCAGCATACGCCCTCGCCTTTACCAGTGCATTAAATAAGGTTGATTTACCCGCATTCGTGTAGCCAATCAGCGAGATATTGAAGGCATGTCGGCGTTCACGTTGTCGCCGTTGCGTCTGACGCTGGCGCTTGACTTTATTCAAACGTTCTTTGGTGCGCTTGATGGTTTCCCCGATCATGCGGCGATCCAACTCGATCTGCGCCTCACCCGGGCCTCCACGCATCCCGATACCACCACTTTGCCGTTCCAAGTGCGACCAACGCCGAACCAAACGGGTGCTGAGGTATTGCAAACGCGCCAATTCAACCTGCAATTTTCCCTCGTGGCTACGCGCACGCTGGGCAAAAATTTCCAGAATCAAAAAAGTACGATCATTGACCGGCATCCCCAAATGGCGTTCAAGGTTACGCTGCTGCCCCGGGCTAAGGCTTTGGTCGAACAAAACTTCGCTCGCCCCTAGCTGGGCCGCCAGTAGTTTGATTTCATCCGCTTTGCCTGAACCAATGAACAACGCCGCATCGGGAGCGCGGCGCTTGCATGTCACACGCCCAACGGCGACCATACCGGCTGTTTCTGCCAGCAGAGCCAGTTCGTCGAGACTGCCATCAAAATCGGAGTCTCCAAAATCAACACCGACCAAAATGGTCGGTGTATTCGTAGTGGACGGTATAGCGTTCAAGTCGTAGAAGGGGTGGTGGTCTCAGCAGGTTGCGGTGGCAAAGTCACTGCACGCCCCGGCACAATCGTTGAAATGGCATGTTTGTAAACCATCTGGGTCACCGTGTTGCGCAGCAGCACAACGTATTGGTCAAATGACTCCACCTGCCCTTGTAACTTGATGCCATTGACAAGATAAATAGATACTGGAATATGTTCCCGACGCAGTACGTTCAGGAACGGGTCTTGCAGTAATTGTCCTTTGTTGCTCACGATATTCTCCGTGTTCAAAGATTAAAGATGATTGGAAGATACCACAACATCATGGGGATTCGGTACGTTTTCTATCCGCGTAAGGGTTTTCAGCCGATTTGAATTGAATACGCAACGGCGTTCCGACCAAATCAAACTCCTTACGGAAACGCCCCTCCAAGAACCGTTTATAGGCTTCCGACACATGCTCCAACGAGTTACCGTGAATCACAATAATCGGCGGATTCATACCACCTTGGTGGGCATAACGCAGTTTGGGGCGGTGCATACCCGTTTTCTTCGGGGTCTGGAACTGGACGGCTTCTAACAATAAACGTGTCAGCACTGGCGTAGGCATCTTGCGGTTAGCCGCCCGATGCGCTTGGGCCACAGAATCCCACAGCGGCCCCAATCCTTGTCGCTTTTGGGCAGAAATCAAATGGGTGGCCGCAAATTGCAAGAAAACCAAACGGGTTTCGATGGATCGCTTCACCAGCTCACGCGCATACTCATCCACTGCGTCCCACTTGTTGATGGCAACCACCACCGCCCGCCCCGATTCCAGAATGTACCCCGCGATGTGGGCATCTTGATCGGTAACACCTTGGGTCGCGTCAATCAACAACAAAACCACATTCGCTGATTCAATCGCTTGCAAGGTTTTCACGACTGAGAATTTTTCAATCGCCTCAAACACCTTGCCCTTGCGCCGAATACCAGCGGTATCAATCAATTCAAAACGCTGCCCATCGCGCTCAAAGGGAACGGATATGGTGTCGCGCGTGGTTCCGGGTAAATCGAAAGCAACCAAGCGTTCTTCACCCAACCAAGTGTTAATAAGCGTGGATTTACCCACGTTCGGGCGACCTGCCACTGCCAACCGAATCGCACCGCTCTCGGCTTCGGCTGCTGCTTCGTCTTCTGAAGGGGGCGGGAGGCGTGACAGAGTTAAATCCATCAGTTGCCGCACACCTTGCCCATGGGCTGCGGAAATGGGGAACACTTCACCCAAACCCAGCTCAAAGAAATCCACAAACTGCGTACCGGCTGTCATCCCTTCGGCTTTATTGGCGACTAGCACCGTCGGCTTGCCTAGTTTGCGCAGGTATTTTCCAATGTCATGATCTTGTGCCGACAGTCCACCGCGCACATCGACCACGAACAAAACCACATCCGCCTCGGCTACTGCCTGCCGCGTTTGCTTGGCCATTTCCCGAAAGATACCGGAACTCGCATCGGGCTCAAAACCGCCGGTGTCGATAACGATAAATTCCTGCTTACCCTGCTTACCGTTGCCGTAATGCCGATCCCGCGTCAATCCTGCGAAATCTGCCACGATGGCATCGCGTGTTTTGGTTAATCGGTTAAAAAGCGTTGATTTGCCCACATTCGGGCGACCAACCAGAGCGATTACAGGAGTCATGATAATTTTTTGTTTTATTTTTATAGTTATTCGGGTCTAAAACCGAAGACACCACCGCGCTGCGTCACGGCAACGACCGTGTTACCGACCTGCACAGGGCTGGACACAATACCCGATCCGTCTGTTGCCAAGCGATTCAAAGGCGTTCCATCGTCACCCGATAAGAAGTGCAGTAGACCACTGTTATCGCCCACCACGACGGCTTTACCCACCAACAAGGGCGCACTCAAGGTACGCAAACGCAGGTTTTCGTTCGTCCACAAACGTTCACCATCACTGCGCCGCCACGCCCGCACGCGACCATCGCTCTCGGTTCCATACAGGGTTGCTTCGTTGCCATCCAGACCCGTCGCACCCGATGAAGGCTTCATCCACACCAGCGATCCTTTGCGGGTATCCACACAACCGATGCCGGATTGGAATGCACGCACACACACAGCCGCATTCTGCCCCGCTGGTCGTGCCATTTCGCCTACCAGATCGACCAAGCGTTCGACTTCGTTGGAACCTCGGCTATTCGCAATCGGTGCTTCCCATAGGACTTTACCGTCAGCCGGATTCATTCCGAGCAAACGACCATTGAAGCCTACCAGCAAAGCATCGCCCACCGCAGTGACCACCCCTGCACGACCCAAAATCAAGGGTTCGCCCGTGCGGTTTTGCTGCCAGATTTTCTTGCCATTGGTCACATCCAACGCCAACACCGAGCGATTGCCTTGCAGCACAAAAATTCGACCGTTTTCAATCCAAGGTGCGGTATAGGTGACCGAGGCGAGTTTTTGTCGCCAGATTTCTTTGCTGGAATCCAGCACGATCAATTCGTTGCTCCGGCTCACTACCGCCGTAAAGCGACCATCGCTCCCCACACCCGCAGACAGGGGCGTACCCAGTGCGACACGCCACAAATCGCCACCGGTGCGGGCATCCATCGCCGCGACTACGCCGTCCGAGCTGGCGACGTACAACAGGTTATCCAGCGCCCGTACTTGCAAGGGGAAATCCACATTGCCACCCAAATTGGCAACCCACGCATTGCGCACACCCATGCGCACCACATTGGGTTCCAATTCGGCGGGCTTGGGTTTCTCCGCGCTACCACACGCTGCCAACACCAAGGCGGCGATCAGCGGAACAACAAATCGGAATTTCACTTGGCAGCCTCCGTAGATGCGGGTGCAGCGGGTGTCGCTTCAGGATTCACACCCAGCGCATTCAGCTTAAACGTCACCAGACGACGGTAATCGGATTGCTCACCCAACGCTTTGTACGCACTTTGGTATTGCGTCCGTGCGTCGGCCTTTTTATCCTGAAGCATATAAATATCACCGCGACGATCGGAAGCCAAGGCGGCAAATTCTTCTGCAATGCCTGCTTCTAACACCTTCAAGGCTTCGTCATACGCTTTGGCATCCACCAGCACCGCCGACATACGCAAACGGGCGATCGACACCAATCCTTCGTCGCTTCCATTGTCTACCAACCATTTCAAAGCGGCTTTACTCTGATCGGTTCGACCTGCGTCATAGTGATTTTTGGCAATCAACAATCCCGCTTGTTGGGTGGTATAGGCACTGGGGAAACGCTCTCGCATATCCGAAAAAGCGCGATCAATTTTTTGGGCATCACCGGCTTGGAGGACTTTTTCTACCTCATCCAACATCGCCGAAGACTGCATACCCTGATTTTTTTGCCACCACTGGTAACCATTCCAGGCTGCCAAACTGCCCAGAACGATGATGAGCAGCCAGCTAATCCAGTTACCGTTTTTCTTCCAAAAATGCTTGAGTTCTTCAAGCTGCTCTTGTTCTTCGAGGTCTAAATTATTTGCCATACTTTCAATGATTCTTCAATTATTTATTCTTCAATTATTTCGTTGTTGCGCCGCTGGATTGTAGGGTTTGCGCCCATTGATCCACTTCTTGCAAGGGACGCACCATCTGCGCCCCCCCCTGACCATCACGCAACGATTTCACGATAACCATGCCCTGCGCTATTTCATCTTCCCCAAAAATCAAAGCGAACCGCGCACCGGACGCATCGGCACGCTTGAATTGGGATTTGAAACTGCCTATTTCAGCCGTAGCTGCTGCGTGCATCTGCACCGCCACACCCCGCGCCCGCAGTGCTTGGATGCAAGGCATCGCCACCGCCAACGCATCGGCATGGGGGAGGATGGCATAGGCATCTGGTACGGCCACCGCTGGTACTTGACCTTGTACTTTCAACAATTCCAAGACCCGCTCAATACCCATGCCCCAACCGACCGCTGGAGTCGGCTTACCACCTAGGATTTCAAAAAGCCCATCGTACCGACCACCGCCGCAGAGCGTACCCTGCGCACCCAGTTCATCGGTGACAAACTCAAACACGGTATGGCTGTAGTAATCCAAACCACGCACCAAACGGGGGTTGATGCGCCACTGCACACCACATGCGGTCAACAAGGATTTCACCGTCTCCAAATGCTGCAAAGAGGACTCGCCCAAAAACTCCAACAACTGGGGCGCGGCTTGCACCATTTCCTGCATCGCTGGATTTTTGGTATCCAAAATACGCAGGGGATTGGCGTGCAGACGGCGCTTGGCATCGGCATCCAAAAGCTCGGCGTTCTTCTCGAAATACGCAATCAATGCCGTTCGGTGCGCATGGCGTTCGGCAGGAACACCAAGGCTATTCAAATCGACTCGGAAATTGCGCACACCCAAATCGGTCAACAACTGATGGGCGAGCAAAATCAACTCGGCATCGACCGCTGGCCCTGCAAAACCCAGTGCCTCAGCACCCAACTGGTAAAACTGGCGATACCTCCCCCGCTGGGGACGTTCATGGCGGAACATCGGCCCCATGTAATACAAACGCTTGCCACCATCATAAGTTAAATTATGTTCAATGGCTGCTCGCACCACACCCGGGGTATTTTCAGGGCGCAGGGTTAACGCCTCGCCATTGAGTTTATCTTCAAAGGAATACATTTCCTTTTCGACAATATCCGTGGTTTCCCCCGTTCCACGCGCAAACAGCGCAGTAGGCTCGACAATAGGCGTTCTTACGCTACGATAAGCATAGCACGCCATTAAACCACGAACCTTTTCTTCAAACCACTCCCACTGCAAAGAATGGGGGGGCAATATATCATTCATGCCCTTCACGGCAAATAATTTATCAACCATTTTTTATTGAATACTTATTTAATTTTTACTTTAATTTTTACTTTAATTTTTTGCACCGAAACGCTGTTGAATATAGTTTTCAACCACCGTTTGAAATTCCGTGGCAATCGACGCTCCGCGCAGCGTCATACGCTTTTCGCCATCAATGTAAACGGGCGCAGCCGGAGCCTCTCCCGTACCCGGAAGGCTGATGCCAATATCGGCATGTTTGCTCTCGCCCGGGCCATTCACGATACAGCCCATCACCGCAACTTTCATGTTTTCTACCCCCGGAAAACGGGTACGCCAATCGGGCATACTTTTCCGCAGAAACTCATCAATTTGCTGTGCCAATTCCTGAAACGTGGTGCTGGTCGTGCGACCACACCCCGGACACGCCGTGACACTAGGAACAAAATGGCGCAGACCCAATGCCTGCAATATCTCAGATGCTACGACCACTTCTTGCGTTCTCGCCTCACCCGGAGCGGGAGTCAGAGAAACGCGTATCGTATCGCCGATACCTTCTTGCAACAAAATACCCAGTGCCACCGAAGAAGCAACCGTTCCTTTGGTTCCCATGCCCGCTTCAGTCAAACCCAAATGCAGAGGGTAATTGGCACGCCGCGCCAATTCACGGTACACCGCGACCAAATCCTGCACCCCACTCACTTTGCAGGACAAAATAATTTGGTGCGCTGGCATTCCCAGTTGCTCGGCTAACTGCGCAGAACCGACGGCCGACGCAATCAATGCCTCATACATCACCTGCTTGGCATCCCACGGGGTGGCACGTTGGCGATTTTCATCCATCATTGTGCCGAGCAATTCTTGGTCGAGGCTGCCCCAATTCACTCCAATGCGAATGGCTTTATCCCACCGCATAGCAGCTTCAATCAGCATGGCGAATTGGCGGTCGCGTTTATCACCTTTACCAATGTTGCCCGGGTTAATGCGGTATTTGGACAATGCCTGCGCACATTCGGGGTAATCCGTCAGTAACCGATGCCCATTGAAATGGAAATCCCCCACCAGAGGAACGTCGATATTCATGCGATCCAACTGCTCCCGAATCGCGGGGACAGCCTGCGCAGCTTCGGGGGTATTCACCGTAATCCGCACCATTTCAGAACCGGCTTGCGCCAGTTCTTTCACCTGAATCGCCGTTCCAATGACATCGGTAGTATCGGTATTGGTCATCGACTGAAGACGCACCGGTGCGCCACCGCCCACGGTCACTACACGGTCACCCCATACGACCCGTGCTTGGAGGGATTGATTTTTTTTCATGACCACTACTTCACCTCAAACTTCGCGATATTTTCTTTGGCCAAGGGCATCACATTGAACGGTGCGCCACGCACTTCCACATCCACCAAATCAGCACGCCCCACCGTCACCGCCAAGGGCGGTGTACCCGATGCAGCGGCGATTTCTCCTGCCGACAATGCTTTGCTGAGTTGCGTTTTGCCATTGGCATCTATCACTTGAATCCAGACACTACCTTTGGCCTTGAACCGAATCAAACCATTCACGGCTGCGGTCATCGGAGGTAACGGTGTGGATGCGGTAGCAGAAGCCGCCATTGCAGCCGAGGCAGGGCGCACAACCGCACTCGCCGTAGGAACAGCACTGGCGGGAGCAGCAGCCATTTCTGGTTCCATGGGTAACGGTACGGCGGGTGGAGCCATGCTCACCATCGAAGGGGGTGCTGTTGTCGATTCGCTCGCACTGCTTGTTTCTTCCGTAGCAATGGCAGAAGATGATTTATTCAGAAGCTGGGTAATTCCAGCGACTTTTTGCTCAGGCAACAACACAATAGTGAGTGATGCGATTAATAACGCGAACACCACCCAAGTGGCGGGTTTCGTCAATACCGAGGGAATCGTGAAATGCCACAAATCCCCTTGCCCCCGAAATGGCTGGTTAATACCCGACATTCCAGTATGCAACTGTGGGGCGGTATTTTTGGGTAGTTTTTCTAAAACAGGGGCAGAATCCATGTGCAAGTATTTACAAATACTCGCAGCCAATGAACGGTAAAAAACGGCATCGGGCAGCAACTCAAATTGATTATTTTCCAGTGCCTCAATTCTTTTTTCAGACACCTTCAATGCCGAAGACAAGGTAAAAATATCCACGCCCGCCGATACCCGCGCCCTGCGCAATAGCTCACCCGCCGTCACACCGGTAGCCGATGTTGCCGTACCCGTTTCGCCCTCCTGAGCAGAATCCGGTGTGCTGTGAGTCGTTTCTTTACTCATTGAATAACCTTTTTTCAAAAGCAGCGTACTCACGAGAATCCGAGAATCGTTTTTTTAGTTGGGATGCCAACTGCATCATGGCTTCCGTATTCTTTAATTGACGCTCTACCTTAATGCCCAACCACAACGATTCGGCATTGGCGTAGCTACTATTGTTCAGCCTGCGAATATAGAACTGGGATTTCACAAAGTTGTCGCTTTGAAATAGCAACAGTGCCAAGTTATAAGCGGATACCGGATTATTCGGGTCTAGCTCATAACTTTTCATGAAACTGATTTCCGCTTCGACGGCATTGCCATAACGCTGCTGGCATAGCCCTTGTGTCATCCACGTTTTGGATTTCTCGGTGTACGATGGGCTGGCCAACGCTTCGCCAAAAAATTGGATTGCTTCCCGCAAACGGGATTGCTGCTGACACAACAACCATCCCAAATTGTGCAAGATCGGTGCGGTATTGGAGGTGTAAGCCAACGCACGCCGGAAACTGTCTTCCGAGAGTTCCATCCGACCCAATCGCATGTAAACCAAACCACGCAGGTTATAAGCATCTGAGAGGCTGGGGTCGGCGGCAATCGACAACTTCAATTGGTCTAAAGCATCCGACGCTTGACCTTTATCGAAGTAAGCTGCTGCCAGTTGCAAACGCAAGCGGGCGCGTTTGCGTGCATCGGGTTCGTCAGATTCCGTCAGCAAATCCGAAGGCACTTCCACCGGAAGGCTGCTGCTGGTGTTGCTGATACTGGAGTTGGAAGAATGTGTCGTTGTACAACCGGTGAACGTCAAACCCACCAACCCAGCCAAACCGATAACACAGAAAAAACTGCCGAACCGCCTTACCAAATACCTTAAACGGGAAGGGATCCAGCTCTGCTCATTTTCCATCATGCTGTGCTTTCCTGAATCGTAATAACGCGCCGTTTCAATAAACGCTGCTCCACGCGGGTTCGATCCTGCACATCACCCGCTAATTGACCACAGGCAGCATCAATATCATCGCCCCGGGTCTTGCGGATGGTGGTAACGATCCCCGCTTCATTCAGTATATGGGCAAACGCCGTAACTGCAAGCATCGGCGATCGTGTCAAACCTGATTCTGGAAAGGGATTGAACGGAATCAAGTTGAATTTACACCACGCCTTGCCCGATGGGGCGTACTGTCGAACCAACTGCACCAGCTCTTGTGCATGGCGTGGTGTATCGTTGATTCCGTCCAGCATACAGTATTCCAGCGTGATGAAATCGCGGGGTGCAAATTCCAAATAACGTTGGCAGGCGGACAATAATTCATCCAGCGGGTATTTGCGATTGAGGGGGATCAGATCACCACGCAGCGCATCATTACCTGCGTGCAAAGAAACCGCGAGTGCCACAGGACAATCTTGCGATAGTCGATCCATCATCGGCACGACTCCTGAAGTCGAAACCGTGACCCGACGGCGTGAAAGCCCGTAACCATGATCGTCCAACATGGTGCGCAAAGCCGGAATGAGATTGGAATAATTTTGCAGCGGCTCGCCCATGCCCATCATCACGACATTGCTGATGATGCGCTCGTCACGCTGAAGATGCTGGCGCAGAAAATGTTCGGCGAACCACAACTGACCCACAATTTCACCCACGGTGAGATTGCGGCTAAAACCTTGATGCCCCGTAGAGCAAAAACGACAAGCCACGGCGCAGCCAGCTTGCGAAGAAATGCACAAAGTACCCCGATCATCTTCGGGGATAAAAACGGTTTCTACCGCATTACCCGCACCCACGTCAAACAACCATTTGATGGTGCCATCGGACGATATGCGCTGGGTTACAACAGGTAAAGGGGTTACGGTCGCAGTATTTTGGAGTTTCTGGCGCAGGGATTTGGCAATATCCGTCATCGCACCAAAATCGGCGATTCCACGCTGGTGAATCCACCGAAAAAGTTGAACGGCACGGAAACGTTTCTCTCCGAGCCGTTCACAAAATGCGACCAAGCCCCCGAGATCAAAATCAAGTAGGTTGGTCGTCATGGGTGATTAACGTGCGAATACGTTCATTCCAGCAAAGAAGAAAGCGATTTCCACAGCCGCAGTTTCAGCCGCATCGGAACCGTGTACAGCGTTGGCATCAATGCTGTCAGCGAAATCAGCACGGATAGTGCCGGGAGCTGCTTGCTTGGGGTTGGTTGCGCCCATCAAATCACGGTTTTTCAAAATCGCGCCTTCACCTTCCAACACCTGAATCATGACAGGGCCGGAAATCATGAAGTCGACCAAATCTTTGAAGAAGGGGCGTGCTTTGTGGACAGCGTAAAACGCCTCTGCCTCGGTGCGCGACAGATGTGCCATGCGAGAAGCCACAATCTTCAGACCCGCATTTTCAAAACGCGAATAGATTTGACCGATTACATTTTTAGCAACAGCGTCGGGCTTGATGATGGAGAGGGTACGTTCAATAGTCATGGTATTTCCTGATGCTTACAAATAAAAAACGAAAAGCCGACGATTTTAGCCGTTAAGTGCGGCAACTACGCGCGATTCAATAGCATCCACATTACCCACACCATCCACCGTGCGGTATTTGGGTGCGTTTTCTGGGTCTTTAGCAGCCCATTCGGAATAGTAAGCAATCAAAGGACGTGTTTGGGCGCTGTAAACATCCAGACGCTTCTTCACGGTTTCTTCCTTGTCATCTTCACGCTGAACCAAAGGTTCGCCGGAAACATCGTCCACACCTGCAACTTGAGGGGGATTGAACGTAACATGGTAGGTGCGTCCCGATGGGGGATGCGAACGGCGACCGCTCATGCGTTCAATGATGGCACTGAAGGGTACATCAATTTCAACGACATAATCCAACGCCACACCCGCAGCCTTCATGGCATCAGCTTGTGGAATCGTGCGTGGGAAACCATCAAATAAGAAGCCATTGGCACAATCAGGCTGTGCAATGCGTTCTTTTACCAAGTTGATGATGAGATCATCACTCACCAAACCACCGGATTCCATCACCGCTTTGGCTTCCAAGCCCAGTGGAGTGCCTGCTTTTACCGCAGCACGCAACATATCTCCCGTCGAAATTTGCGGAATCGCGTATTTCTTGCAGATAAATGTCGCTTGCGTCCCCTTGCCCGCACCGGGTGCGCCCAACAAAATAAGTTTCATAAGTCCCCTTCGGAAAAATAAATATCGAGAATAGCATGTACTGTCTGCACCCTAACTTACAGGCTTAAGCTTACCGACAGCATAGAAACAATTAGAGCATGAAATACCAGCCCTTCTTGTTTTGATGCAAGAATGAAGTCCAATAAGCCTATCTACGCTCATTTTCGCTATCCCAGCTATTCCAGCTATTCAAGGAGAAAGTTTCATGTCCTACCGCGCTACCAAAATTGTTGCCACCCTAGGCCCTGCGTCCAGCGATCCCGCCTTACTGGAGCAGATGATCCGTTCGGGTGTCAATGTGGTACGACTCAATTTCAGCCACGGCACAGCACAAGACCACATCAACCGTGCCACGATGGTTCGTGAGGCCGCCAAACGCGCCGGTCGAGAAGTCGCCATCATGGCGGATTTGCAAGGCCCCAAAATTCGCGTTGGAAAATTCGCGGCAGGAAAGATTTTTTTAGAATCCGGTCAATCATTCGTTTTGGATGCCACCCGTGCCGAATTGGGCGATATTCATGCGGTTGGGTTGGATTACAAAGCCTTGCCGCGCGAAGTCAAAGTCGGCGATGTACTCTTACTCAACGATGGATTGATTGTTTTAACCGTGGATGCCATCAAGGGTGATGCCATTCATACTACCGTCAAAATCGGCGGCGAACTCTCCAATAACAAAGGTATCAACAAACAAGGTGGCGGCTTAAGCGCACCCGCACTGACAGGCAAGGATATGGAGGATATTCGCACCGCCATGAGTTTCCAAGCCGATTATGTTGCCGTGAGCTTTCCCAAAAATGCCACCGATATGGAATTGGCACGCCAGCTTTGCAATGTCGCCGCAGCCGATTTTGACCACAAACCCGGCTTGATCGCCAAAATTGAACGCGCAGAGGCGATCCCCAAACTCGAAGAAATTATTCGTGCCAGCGATGGCATCATGGTAGCGCGGGGCGATTTGGCGGTGGAAGTCGGCAATGCCGCCGTACCCGGATTGCAAAAGCGCATGATCAAAATGGCGCGGGAGCTTGACCGCGTGGTTATCACCGCCACGCAGATGATGGAATCCATGATTACCAACCCCGTCCCCACCCGCGCCGAAGTCAGCGATGTCGCCAACGCGGTGCTGGATGGAACCGATGCGGTGATGCTTTCTGCGGAAACAGCGGCAGGTAAATACCCGCTTGAAACCATTATCGAAGTGGCGAAAATCTGCGCTGCCGCCGAAGAAAATCAGGATATTGAGCTGGAAGCCGATTTCACCGATACCACCTTCACCCGCATCGACCAAGCGATTGCAATGGGTGCGCTCTTCACCGCCCACCACATCAAGGCCAAGGCGATTGTGGCGATGACCGATAGCGGTTCCACCCCCTTGTGGATGAGCCGCCATTTGATCCGTGTCCCGATTTACGCGCCCACCACCAAAATCCACACCCAGCGCAAAATGGCGCTGTATCGCAATGTGCATTCCCTGTTCATCGACACCAGTGCAGACCGCGACACGGCTTTGCAACAAGTCGAAAAATACCTGACCGAACGCAACATCGTGCAACGTGGTGACATCTACGCGATTACCTGCGGCGAGCCGATGGGTTCTCCGGGTGGAACCAATATGCTCAAAATCTGCAAAGTGGAATAAAGCGGTTAAAGCGGTGACGGTGGTAGGCTGGGTAAAATTCCTGCCTACCCCCATTAACTTACGAAATTACGAAAGAAATTAGGAAAAATACTATGGCACTCGTTTCCATGCGCGAATTGCTCGACCACGCTGCGGCCAATGGCTACGGCATTCCCGCCTTCAACGTCAATAATCTGGAGCAGGTACAAGCCGTCATGGCAGCTGCGGATGAAGTCGGCGCACCTGTCATTCTGCAAGCCAGCGCAGGCGCTCGCAAATACGCGGGTGAACACTTCATCAAATACCTGATTCAAGCCGCTGCTGAAGCGTATCCCCACATTCCCTTGGTCATGCACCAAGACCACGGAACCAGCCCCGTCATCTGCCAAGGCGCGATTGATTTGGGCTTTGGCTCGGTGATGATGGACGGCTCGTTGCGCGAAGACGGCAAAACCCCTGCGGATTTTGCCTACAACGTGGAAGTGACCAAAAAAGTGGTTGCCATGTCGCACAAAGTCGGCGTAACCGTAGAAGGTGAATTGGGCTGCCTCGGCTCGCTCGAAACCGGTGAAGCGGGTGAAGAAGACGGTATCGGCGCAGTTGGCAAACTGAACCACGATCAAATGCTGACCGACCCTGAAGAAGCCGCCCGTTTCGTGCAAGAAACCCAATTGGACGCTTTGGCCATCGCCATCGGAACCAGCCACGGCGCGTACAAATTCACCCGCCCCCCTACAGGTGACGTGCTGGCGATTAGCCGCGTGAAAGAAATCAACGCCCGCATTCCCAACACCCATTTGGTGATGCACGGTTCGTCTTCTGTGCCACAAGAATTGCTCGCCATCATCAACCAATACGGCGGAAAAATGAAAGAAACGTATGGCGTGCCCGTTTCGGAAATTCAAGAAGCCATCAAATACGGCGTGCGCAAAATCAACATCGACACCGATATTCGCTTGGCGATGACCGGAGCCGTGCGCAAATTCTTGGCAGAAAACCCCGATAAATTCGATGCCCGTGAATGGCTCAAACCCGCCCGCGAAGCCGCTAAAGCCGTGTGCAAACAGCGTTATTTGGAATTCGGCTGCGAAGGCCAAGGCAGCAAAATCAAAGGTCACAATTTGATCGTGATGGCTGAAAAATATGCCAAAGGTGAATTGGCACAGGTCGTTCAATAATGGTTTTCTCTTCTTCTGTACATACATCCGACCTGACATCCTTGCCCCTGTTGGCACGCGGCAAGGTGCGTGATAACTATGCGGTGGGCGAGGATCGTATCCTCATGGTTGCCAGCGACCGCTTGAGTGCGTTCGATGTCATCATGCGCGAGCCGATTCCTGAAAAAGGCAAGTTATTGACGCAAATGGCGCTGTTTTGGTTTGACCAAATCGGCCCCAAAGGATTGAATCTTTGCCCTATTCACTTAACGGGCGATGCTCCTGAAAGTGTAGTGACACCCGCAGAACTGGCGCAGGTTGCAGGCCGATCCATGCTCGTGAAACGCTTGAAGCCGCTGCCCGTGGAAGCGGTAGTACGCGGTTATCTAGCAGGTAGCGGTTGGAAGGAATACCAAGAAAACAGCGCGGTTTGCGGTGTGCCGTTGCCCGCTGGTTTGAAGAACGCCAGCAAGTTGCCCGAACCGATTTACACCCCCGCCGCCAAAGCTGCGGTCGGTGACCACGATGAGAACATCACGTTCGAGAAAACCGTGGAAATGATTGGCCTCGATTTAGCCACCCGCATCCGCGATATTTCGATTGCGATTTATAAAGCCGCCAGCGAAATCGCCCTCAAAAAGGGCATCATCATCGCCGATACCAAGTTTGAATTTGGTTTGGATGCCGATGGCACGCTCACACTGATGGACGAAGTGCTAACGCCCGATTCTTCCCGCTTTTGGCCGCAGGAAAGCTACCAAGAAGGAACGAACCCGCCCAGCTACGACAAGCAATTTGTCCGCGACTGGTTGGAGCAAGCCCAAGTGGACGGCAAGCCGTGGAATAAAACCCCGCCCGCCCCTTCCGTTCCCGACGAGGTAATCGCCCGCACCGCCGCCAAGTATCAGGAAGCGTTGGAACGGTTGACTTCGACCGCCTAAAGTAATCCACAATCAATCTGCAATCACCTCAAAACACAAGCCCTTCGGGGCTTTTATTATTTATCTGTTTTCATGGATAATGAAAAGATGCCCTTGCACGAAAAACCTCTTGAATGGATCGGTAGCAGTTACAAAGATTTGATGGCTTTGCCTGTTGATGTACGCAGGATTTTTGGCTTTGCTTTGTCGTTAGCGCAAACAGGCGACAAGCACGATTCTGCGAAAGTTCTCAAAGGTTTTGGAGGTGCTGGCGTGTTGGAAGTGATAGAAGACGATGTGGGTGGAACATATCGCGCCGTGTACACCGTGAAATTTTCCGAAGCGGTTTTTGTGCTCCACTGCTTCCAAAAGAAAAGCAAACGCGGTATTGCCACCCCCAAGGAAGATATGGACATTGTTCACGCACGGCTCAAATTAGCAGAAGCCTATGTGAAGGAGTTACGAAAATGAAAACACAGCTTTTTGAAGGCGTTGAAATTCACCGTAGTTCTGGTAACGTGTTTGCCGATTTGGGTTTACCAGATGCAGAAGAACTCCAAATCAAAACGGGATTGGTCATGCAAATCCGCAAAGCTATGCGCAGCCGTGGACTCACACAACAAGAAGCCGCTAAGCGTATGGGCATTACCCAGCCCAAAGTGTCGGACATGATGCGCGGTGACTTTAGCAACCTATCCGAACGCAAGCTCATGGATTGCCTGACCCGTATGGGTTTTGACATTGAAATAAGCATTCGCCCATCCCATTCCGAATTCGGGCATTTGATGCTTGCAACTGTTTGATATAAATCTTTTCACCATCCCCACCGAACGACACTAGTTGCCGCTT
>CALMCD010000413.1 GCA_937863075.1 uncultured Rhodoferax sp.
TATCTGCCAAAGCATCCAAATGCGTCGCGCGGCTGTAAATCAAACGCTCTCGGGCGGCTTTGTAATGTTCCAACGTAATGGACGTAGTGCGATCCCAAGCGGATTTATTTTTTTCTACGCATTGATAAGCCAAAGCATTTACCAACCACGGTTGACCTTGGGTATCTTCCCACAATTCATTCCAAATAGAATGGTCAAAAATTTGTCCGGTTTCTTGGGTATGCTGCAACCATAATTCCTGTATTTCCGAACGACTTAAATTTCCCAAACGCAGCGATTCTGCTTTGATATTAAAAGCACTGCCACCGGTAATAATTTCATGATGGGCTGTATGAATACGATAATCTCTAACATCGCGTACACCACACAAAATAATGGTTTGCGGAAAGGCTTTAGGACGCTGCGCATAACCCGCACGAATTTGGCGCAATAAGGAAATTAACGTGTCGCCCACTAAGGCATCGACCTCATCTAAAAATAATATCGCGGGACGGGGGTCGGATACGCTCCAATGTTCGAGCAAGGCAGTGAAACGATCCGTTGCGGCAAGGCTTACCCCTTGGCTGGATAGCCAGCTTCCTATGGTTTTATCGCTTAAATAGAGCGCTGCTGCCCGCACAAACGCACTGGTGATGGCGGCAATTCCTTCCTGAACATCCCCGCGAGCGGCTTGCGCACCTTCGATATTCACGTACAAAGCGCGGTATGTTCCTTGTTCATTCAGGTGCTGCATCAACGCCAACAAACACGTTGTTTTCCCCGTTTGGCGTGGGGCGTGGAGAACAAAGTAACGTTCATCCGCTATCAGTTTCTCCATACTTTGCACATCTATGCGTTGCAAAGGGTCGATCATGAAGTTGCGCCCCGGAACGCTGGGGCCTGCGTAATTAAAGAATTTTGCCATGCCAAAGATGATACGCGGCTTTTTTACTCGAAACGTAAGAGCTTTGGATACGGATGCTATTGTTTTCATAGCTGTCTATGTAGGGCTGGAGCGTGCTATTAACCTAATTACCCAATACTGCGAAGGTGTGGGCGATTTGGATTCGATGTAAACCGAAATCGAAACCTTTGACAAATTTGTAGTTACAATAATTTGATGCACATCGAATTCGACCCCGAAAAGCGAGATAAAACCATAGCAATGCGGGGGCTTGACTTTGCACGGGCTGGTGAAGCTTTTGCAGGTAGACACTTTACCGCACCCGATTTACGAGAGAACTATGGTGAACCCCGTTTCGTCACTGTGGGGAAAATGGATAGTCGTATGGTTGTTGTGGTATGGACACCACGCGGCACAGCACGCCGCATCATCAGTATGAGGAAAGCAAATGAGCGCGAACAAGAAAAGTATGCCCACCGATTGGATTGACCCCGATGACGCACCGGAATTAACCGATGCTTTCTTCGTGCAAGCCGATGAATATATCGGGACAAAATTGATAGCGCGTGGTCGTCCCAAATCAAGTACGACCAAAAAACCGATTACCGTGCGCTATGACGTGGATGTGATTGCCGCATTTCGTGCCACAGGGAAGGGATGGCAAACCCGTATGAACCAAGCTTTGAAAGAATGGCTTAAAACGCATTCACTGGCTTGATAATCCGCGCATGGCACTTATTACTTTATTGAACGCTCAACTGGCTTTTGGGC
>CALMCD010000414.1 GCA_937863075.1 uncultured Rhodoferax sp.
TATTTATCGGCGTTGAAAAATTTTGACCAGCAAGGCGGCGATGCCTTGGGGGGCAAACATCATCATCAAAATAAAAACCATACCGACGTACAATGCCCATAAAACGGTAAACTCACTCAAAACCACCAGTGCCAACACCATCAAGATCGCACCGATCACAGGGCCAAAGAAAAAGCCCGTTCCGCCCAAAAAGGTAAATAATAAATAACCACCTGAACGCGCCGTGCTTAATGATTCAACCGTGATAATCTCCCAATGAATCGCCGATACGCCCCCTGCAATTCCGGCAAAGAAACCCGCAATAATAAAGGTAATATAGCGAATGCGATGCGCGTTATAACCCATAAATGCCACCCGTTCGGCATTATCACGCACCGCATTCAAAAGCAGCCCCAGCGGGGTTTTGGTGAATGCAAATAATAAAGCGGCTGAAAGAATGGTATACACCGCAATCAGATAATAAACCTGAAGCGGAGAAATATAATCAATGCCCATCACGGTAGGTGCGATCACGCGATTCCCTGAAATACCCCCTTCACCTCCAAAAAAGGGGGACGACATCAGCGCAAAAGCAAAAACCAATTCGCCGACCCCCATCGTAATCATGGCAAAGGTAGCTCCCGATTTACGGGTAGTGATATAGCCTAAAACAATCGCCACCGCCATCCCCGCCAAACCACCCACCAGTGGAATAAGACTGACGGGCATAAAAAAACCTAAACTGCCATCGCCGACTTTATTCAAAACATGAATCGCGCAAAATGCCCCCATACCGGTATATACGGCATGGCCAAAACTCAGCATTCCACCTTGCCCTAATAAAAGGTTATAAGAAAGGCAGGCAATAATTGCGATACCGATTTGCGATAAAACCGTGATGCCCAAGCCGCTCGGAAAAACGTGGGGGGCGATCAGCATCACCATGATGGGGATGAATATCCCCCATACCACACTACGCATGGCACTACGCATTTTTCTCAAACCGCACGGTAAAACGGGTTCCGGGGGGCGTTTGACCCGGGCGGCAGTCTTCGATATGCACGCTGGCATGGTGCTGGCGGGCAATTTCGAGCACGATGGGCAAGCCCAGCCCCGAACCATCCGCTTCCGTTCCCAGCACGCGGTAAAAGGGTTGGAACACCAATTCGCGCTCGCTCATGGGGATGCCGGAGCCGGTGTCTTCCACTTGCAGCATCAGTTCCGAATCATCGTTCACCGGCAGAATGCGCACGGTAATCATCCCCGGTCGCTCGGTGCTGGAAGGGGTGTAATTGATGGCGTTATCCACCAAATTGCGCACCATTTCCCCCAGCAAAATCGGATTGCCCATCAGGGTGATACCGTTATCGTCCGCTTCAGGGCCTTCGTAGCCGATGTCGATGTGCTTATCCATCGCACGCGGAACTGAGCCATGAATCACTTCCAGCGTTAATTGCACCAAATTACATTCCTGCTGGCTGCGCATCACCGTACCGCTGCTTTCAGCACGCGCCAAAGAAAGCAATTGATTGACGGTATGGGTCGCGCGGATGCTAGAGCGCCCAATTTGCCGCAGCGATTGTTTCAAATCTTCCGCGCTTCCGCCCTGCCGCTGCGCCAAATCTGCCTGCATTTTCAAACCCGCCAGCGGGGTTTTGAGCTGGTGCGCGGCATCGGCTAAAAAGCGTTTTTGGGTGGCGATGGAATCTTTCAAGCGCATCAGCAAATCATTCACCGCTGAGACCAGTGGCGCGACTTCCATCGGCACGGTTTCGGCATCCAGCGGGCTTAAATCATCGGGACGGCGGGCGCGGATACGTTCTTCGAGGTGGTTCAGCGGCTTAATCGCCTGCACCAACGCCAACCACACCAACAGCACCGCCAGCGGCAAAATCACAAACTGCGGCAACATCACACCCTTGACGATTTCGGTCGCCAAAATGGAACGCTTTTCCATCGTCTCAGCCACCTGCACCAGCGCGGGTTTGCTGTTGGGAATGTCCAGTTTGACCCATGTATAAGCGACTTTGATGTCGTTATCGCGGAATTCGGCACTGCGCAGCCGCACTTCACCCCACGCAATTTTTTCGTTTTCTGGCGGTAAGGGCAGATGGCGTTCACCGCTTAAAAATTCGCCCTGCGTTCCCAAGACTTGGTAATAAACGGTGTCGGAATCATCGGCACGCAGCAGCTCCCGCGCGGGTTGGGGTAGCGTAAAGTGCGCCTTGTTATTCTTCACGGTGATGAGTTGCGCGAGCGCTCCGGCGTTGTATTCCAACGCCCGATCAAACGGTTTGCCCGCAATCCCCTGCGCGACGAGCCACGTCAACACCAAGGTAACCGGCCACAGCAGCAGCAGGGGGGTGAGCATCCAATCCAGAATTTCTCCGAACAGGCTGCGTTGTTCGCGCTGAAAAATTTTCACGCTGCAAAAATCGTAAGGGGTTTAATGCGGGATTTTTTCCAAACAATAGCCCAATCCGCGCACGGTAGCGATACGAATCGGGCCTTTTTCGATTTTCTTGCGCAGGCGGTGGATGTAAACCTCAATCGCGTTATTGCTGACTTCTTCACCCCATTCGCACAAGCGTTCGACGAGCTGATCTTTGCTCACCAAACGCCCCGCGCGTTGCAACAACACTTCCAGCAAACCGAGTTCACGGGCTGAGAGCTCGATCATCTTGCCGTCAATACTCGCCACCCGTCCGGCTTGGTCATACAACAAAGGGCCATGCTTGATATTGCTGCTGGTCGCCCCCATGCCACGCCGTACCAAGGCACGCACACGGGCTTCGAGTTCTTGCAGGCTGAAGGGTTTTGCCATGTAATCATCGGCTCCGTAATCCAACCCTTTGACGCGCTCTTCCACCGAATCGGCAGCAGTCAAAATCAACACGGGGATGGATGCCCCCCGCCCCCGCAATTTTTTCAACACATCCAAGCCGTGCATTTTGGGCAAACCCAAATCGAGGATCAGCAAATCAAATTCGGTATTGGTCATGAGTGCGGCATCGGCTTCGCTACCCGTTGCCACATGGTCTACTGCGGCTCCCGCGCTGCGCAATGCGCGTAAGAGGCCATCTGCCAGTACCTGGTCATCTTCTGCAATCAGAATGCGCATTGTTCTTCCTTGTTGTGCTGAATTTCAC
>CALMCD010000415.1 GCA_937863075.1 uncultured Rhodoferax sp.
ATTACCCATTGTTATTTCCTTCGTTATCATCATCCAAACCCGAATCGGCACGCACCAGACGCACCGCATTCACATACGTGGTGCTACCGTTGGGGTAACCATTGCTGAAATCTACCAGCCAACGATACCCCGAATAAAACGCATAGGACGAAGAAGTCCACACATTGCCCGCCGGCGTATTCGGGAACGCAAGGCGGTTGATGGTCGGGCGGCCTACGCTCAAATCCACCAGCGTGAGCAATTCTTTCTTGGTCGGCAAACGCCATTCTTTACTGACGAGTTTCTCGGCTTCCTCGTAGGTGAATTCGCGGGCGCGACCAGTGTAGATTTTGCCGTCCCACTTTTGCCCGACCAAACCGCGCTGCCAGATCAATCCGGTTTCCATATCGCGGATTTCGATCCCATTCGCTAGCACTTCGTAACGACCGTCAATCACGCGCTCTGAGCGTTCTTTTTCGTCGGTACTTTGTTCGGATTGGGATTGTTTTTTGATTTCTTCGTAGCGACTCACCATCGCGGGGACGGTGCGGGATTTGACGGTAGCGGTGGAACGCTCCATGAATTCGATCAAATCGGGGTCGGCTTTGACTTCGGTGGGAAGCAAATCAAAATCGACTAACCAATCGGTGGCGGCAACCAGTTGGGGTTCGAGTCCGCGTGCCAGTTCAAGGTGATCGACATCACGGGCGGCAAGCCATTGATCCATCTCGCGGCGCAGGGCGGGTAGGCAACTCAGGGTATCGGCAAACTCCAGCAGCAGGGTGCGCAAACGTGCGACACCAGCATTTTGTGTGTTCTGTGTGTCGGTGGGGGCGGGCATATTCAAGTTCCTTTCAGAATGCCTTTCGGTTTATCCTCCAATGTACCAAATCCCCTTATCCCCGCTACCCTGCACTGCCATGATGCGTACAAATTCTCCTTTTTTGCCAACTATTGCGCAGCGTGTACGGGCGAACGCGGCATAGGTCTGAATTTACGACACGATATAAGCCGCCGCGCCGCTGGAGAGTAGTTTGCCGTCGGCGCTGAAAAATTCCATGCGGGTGGAAGCAACGCGGGAGCCGAGGCGTAGCACCTCGGCGTGCAGTTTGAAGCGTTCGCCAATCGCGGGGCGCAAATAATCAATGCGCAAATCGATCGTTCCCAGTTTGGCGAAGCGGTGCAAGCGTTGAAGGGGTGATTCGTCCATGTGCCGAGCACCCATCGCCGCCATCACCGCCAGCCCGCCCATCGCATCCAGTGCGGCACTAATCACACCGCCGTGCATCCGGTTATGGGCAAAATGCCCAATCAATTCCGGTCGCATCACGATGTGTGCCGCAACGCCTTCGGGTGCGATGGTGTCAATTTTCAGCCCCAGCACGCTGTTGAAGACAATTAAGTCCTCAAAAATATGCCTCACCCCATCGACAAATTCGGGTTCAAACACAACGGGGGTGCTGGGTGATGGCTTGGGCATAGTTATCCTGTAGTTATCCTCAACTTATCCTCTGGGGCTTATTCCCAACGAGAGTATTTCACGCAAATACGATCCAACGACGCACCCGCTGCGCTATCGGCAAACTTGGACAAATCACCTCTAAAGTCATCGGGTGTTTCATTCCACAGGCAAGTGCAATACGCTTGTGCCTTGTTCTGACCGCGAATGGGGCTAGGCTCACTGCCACCTTCATAGAGTTTATTGACGCGGCTGAGGCACTGAAGGTACTGGGGGTCACCCTTGGGAACGGTCTCATATTCGTCCTGCTGCGCAAAGGTCAGCGCACTGACAGCAAAAAGACCCAAAGCAGCAATGGTTTTGGTAATACGGTTCATCAGAATCTCCTTGTAGGTACGTGGCACAAAATTACGAACGTTGCGATCATTGCGAGTAGTTTTCGCAGTACCAATGCTACCAGTTGTCGATGCTACCCATTTCAAACCTTGGCAAACAAATCGGCAAACGCAATGTCCAACGCCATAATCTATCATGTTAGACCATACTCCCGTATAAAGAAATAAGGGTTCCCACATGAAAACCACCATCGAAGTTTCGGATGCGATATTCTTCTCTGCCAAACAACTGGCACAACAAAGCCAAACCACCCTGCGGGCATTGATTGAAGAGGGTTTGCGCCGCGTGTTGAGCGATGCCCAATCGGTTTCAACCCAACCCGCCTTCGTCCTACGCGATGCACGGGTGCGTGGAGAAGCACCCTTGATGCCCGACCCACGCGATTGGCAGCAATTGGAAACGCAGCACATCACACCCATATCTTTCCTCCGCCAACCATGATTGCAGTCGATACCAATGTGCTGGTGTACGCCCATCGGATGGAAGTCAGTTTTCATGAACAGGCTTTTGAGTGCGTCAAAAACCTTGCAGAAGGCAATCAACCGTGGGGCATTCCGGTGAGTTGTTTGCACGAATTTTTATCCATCGTCACCAACCCCAAAATTTTTCGCCCAGCCAGCACCTTTGTGCAAGCATTAGACCAAGTAGAGGCTTGGCTGGCATCGCCACAAGTGCATATCCTGCATAGCGGTGCGCAACATTGGCGCGTTTTATCCGATTTGACACATAAAGCCAAACTGCAAGGCGGACAATTTCACGATGCGCGTATCGCTGCGATTTGTATCGAAAACGGGGTTTCGGTGCTGTACAGCGCAGACCG
>CALMCD010000416.1 GCA_937863075.1 uncultured Rhodoferax sp.
CCCTTGGCATCCCGTTGAAAGCCACCGAGGTGCCGTGGCCGCGTGCCAGTGCAGCATCGGCGGCGATAGCGGCTTCGGCAGTGGGGGGATTACCGCCGCGTCCAGTGGCTCCGAGCAGTGCTGCGTCCTCTGCCCCTACGCCGGTGGTATCGGCACCGGAAAATTAAGCGCGTCCCAACCCGTTTTGGTAATCAATGCCAGCACCACGGCAATGAACACGCGGCGCACAAAAACCGCGCCGTGCTGCAAGGCCAAATGGGTTCCCGCCCAGCTTCCCAACACATTGGCGAGCGCCATTCCCGCCACCAAGTGCCACCACACATGCCCCTTGGCGGCAAAGAGTGCAATGGCGGTGAGGTTGGATGCAAAATTCAAGAGCTTCGCGCCTGCCGAAGCGTGCAAAAAATCGTAACCCAACACGCGCACCAGCAAGAATACGAAAAAGCTGCCCGTTCCGGGGCCAAAGAAGCCATCGTAAAACCCGATGCTACCGCCAATCGCGCAGGCGATCAGCACTTCGGGCAACCCGGTAAAGCGGGGGGCGTGGGTGTGACCTAACACGCTCCGCCGAGCGATGCCACACCGCACACCACCGCAGCCGGCAGCAGCACCCGCCACGGTAACGCCACACGGCGGCTGTATTGCAGGGTGGCAAACCCCGTACCCCAGACCGATGCGCCTTTGTTCGTTCCAAACAACGTCGCAGGGTGGGCGCTGGGGTAGGTGGAAAACAAGGTCGGAACCAAAACCAAGCCGCCACCGCCTACGATGGAATCAATCAAACCCGCTAAAAATGAAGCCAATGAGACCCATAAAAGTTCCATAGCACGCTCTCACATCCGATAATGTAAAGTTCCCCCTTTGCGCTATCCTTTAGCGCCTAGGACGGAGTAAGTTGGGTAAACGACAAGGAATTAGTACCATGATTGAAGAGCTACACATTCAAAATTTTCGCTGCTTTGAAGACATCACCATCTCTTCGATAGGGCAAGTGAATCTGATTGTGGGTAAGAATAACATTGGGAAGACCTCGCTATTGGAAGCGATCCATTTATATGCTAATAGCGGTAATGTATGGTCAATTCACCAAATCCTAAATAAACGACAAGATTCTTTTCATCCCACGCCAAATACTCAATTCAATCAACAATTAAATTCAATGGAGGCTAGAGGTATTTTTGATACTACTTCTAATATTTTTAATAAAGAAAATATATTACAATCATGTTTAATAAAATCACAAAATACAGAAATAGCCATAGAAAAAGCCAATGATATAAGTAAACTAAAGGAATTAAAAGGAATTAATCAAAATCCAATGTTGTTTCAACAAGGCGATGGTTTTTATATTGAGCTAAATAGAAATGTCACCCCTTATTTTATAATAAGCACACCAAGCACTATAATTAATGATATAAATGGAGTTGGCGATCAATTACCAATTAATGCTAAACTCTATCACTGCAATTCATATAATTACGATGTATCGTCATTTGCAGACCTATGGGGTATTTTGGATGACTGTGACAAAAGTGAATATATAAATGATGTAATAAAAACGATTGATTCTCGTATATTGAGAGCATACTATACACCAAAAAGAGAGGCGAAAGTTAAATTAGAAGGATATGCAGAAGCCCAAAAACTTGCTAGCCTTGGTGAAGGAACTACTAGGATATTTCAATTATTTATTTTAGCCTATTCAGCGGAAGGCGGCATCTTAACCATTGATGAATTTGAAAATGGGCTTCATTATTCAATCCAAGAGGATATTTTTAGAGAGCTTTTTAAGATAACCAAGGAGCTTGGTGCTCAAGTATTCATTACTACACACAGTGCCGACACAATTAAAGCATTTAGTAAAGTTGCTAACGAAGAGGATGAAGTCCATGCGCGACTTATTGGGTTGGCACGCAGTGAAAAGAAATCTACGAAAGGAAGAATCTTTTCTATCACCTATAAAGAGCATGAAATGAAGTCATTTATTGAATTGGGTATGGAGGTGCGGAAATGAATAACAAAAAAAATCAGCTTTTTGTAGAAGGTCGAAATGACCAGCGTATTTTCGAAAAGTTACTGCACGATACGGACATCAATAATGTTGTTGATGTATTACCTCCAAGTCAAGGAGAAAAGGATAATAAGATTGGAGATGGTGTTAATAATTTAATAAAGATACTCCCAGTTATGATTAAATCTCTTGAGGCTGGCAATAGACTAGCGATAGTTGTTGATGCAGATTATTTTGATGAAATAAGTAACAAAAAAGGAAGTTTCTTAAAAAGAAGAGAAGAAATATGTGAAATTATTTCAAGGAACGGTTATATAGTACCGGAATACTCACCGTCAAGCAAAATGAAGGGGGAAATTTTTCCTCACAAGGATAACGAGATTCCGCCTATTGGTTTATGGATTATGCCAAATCACTGCGATGATGGTATGATGGAAGATTTGATATTTGATTGTATCAATCCTGAAAACGGTGCTGCAAAGATACTTAGTAAGCATATAGAACCAGCAATAGATAAATTGTTATCCGATGCCGAAATAAGTTCATATTTTTTTAACAAAGAAAAACATCTTAATAAGGTAAAACTTGAAACATGGGTTTTTTGGCAGAACGGCGAAAAATCAATGGGTGGGAAATTTGGTAAAAAAGGATTATTTAACATGGAACACGAAAATATCAAGAATCTCAAAGACTGGTTGAAACGAGTTTTTGTTGATGATTATGGCATTGAAGATTAAAAGATAGCACCAATTTTATTTTTATTTTACTTTTGAGTACCCTATATGACCCAGCCCATGCTTAGTGTTGCCGATATTCGCAAAACCTTTTTAGATTTCTTTGCATCCAAAGGAAAAGACCATACCGTGGTGGCTAGCAGCCCGCTCGTACCCGGTAACGACCCGACTTTGATGTTCACCAACTCCGGCATGGTGCAATTCAAGGACGTATTTTTGGGAACGGATAAGCGTTCCTACGTGCGTGCCGCTTCGGTGCAAGCCTGTTTGCGGGCGGGCGGTAAGCACAACGATTTGGAAAATGTAGGCTACACCGCACGCCACCATACCTTTTTTGAAATGCTGGGCAACTGGAGCTTTGGCGATTATTTCAAGTAAGTTGGGTAAACGACAAGGATTGCGTTAATATGTTGCCGTGGTAGCGCCGAAGGACTATTGTTACAAGGCAAAAAATGGCTACCCAGTCTCTCAACGTCACCCAAGCCGTTAACGAAGCGGCGTTTGACAACCTCTTTTCTGACGACCCCACATCCCAGCCCGCCTATATTGCCGCTGGTATGATCAATTCCGTGGTGTTCTCTGCCGTTCGCATTGTGGAATTGATGCCTAGCGGCTCGTGCTGCATTTTTGGCACGTTTGCGCCGGATAAAACCAAGCCCAATGAATTGCTCAATGCTGTGGTAATCAGCCCTTTGGGGAAGGAGCTGATTTTCAAAAACTCGCTGGCTGCATTGGCGTTTGCGAATCGTATGAACTTTGGCGCGAATCCTGATTACCCGATTGAATACGTTCGCCGTGTAACGACTAAAGCCGCTGGCGACCCCATCGCCACCGCTAAATCCGAATACTCGTCTATGGTGAAGGAATCGCGCGTTGCAGCGGATGCCGTTATCGCCATCAATGGCAAGGTTGCCAGCTCGACGGCTCTTGGCTGGGATGCTGCTGCTGCTGATTCGCCCAATTTCGCGGCGTATTCGCGTTACAAGCAGGCGCAAACCGCTCTTGTCGGCTGGAAGGCTGAATGTGATAGCGGTGTGAGTATGTACGCGGCTGTCCTTACTGGTGCAGGCATTGCATTGCCTGTAGTCGCATGATTGCTATTAAAGATATAGCACGCGAACCATCTAGCACGCTGGGTATCGGGTTTGTATCGCTTGCCATTGAAGAGTTTCAGCACGGCTTTTCCGTTAAAGGCTGCTTCATGCTTGCGGTCGGGATCCTCGGCGTGCTGCTGCGCGAGCAAAACGCATTGCCTGCCAACGGCAAACGGAGTACCAGCGTGGCGGTGTCGGCGGAACTGAAAAAGGAGGAATCAAACCATGCCAACAACTAATGCGCTAACCGTGCAAGCACGGCGTGAACAGCAACGCATATTACGGGCGCAGGTTAAAGCGACACGAGCAGCGGCAAAAGCGGCACGTATTGCGACACGTAAGGCGGCGCGGGAAGCGGCTGCTATCAAAAAAGCAGCACAACGAGCCGCGCAGATGGCTAGCCGTCACCCCGTTCCAGTGCCACCAGTGCCACCAGTGCCAGACCCAGTGCCACCAGTGCCACCAGTGCCAGACCCAGTGCCACCAGTGCCACCAGTGCCAGACCCAGTGCCACCAGTGCCA
>CALMCD010000417.1 GCA_937863075.1 uncultured Rhodoferax sp.
TCACATTGGACGATGTATTACGGGCGTTGATGGAAACGCGCAATACGATTCAAGCGAATGCAGAAGCAGTACGCATTCGCTTTGAGCAAGAGGCACAAAATCGTCTTGAAGAAAAGCGAGTAGTGATTTAAGAATGACTGCTACCCGCACAAAGTGTCCTGGGCTTTGGTGGGGAGCAGAACTTTCGTAATGGCGGCAAATTTTTAGCTTTTTTATATAACTCGTAATAATTAGGCGATTGATGCAGATATTGCAACTGTAGTCGGATATATACCTTCCTCTACGGAATTAGTGATTACCAATTAGTAATAGATGTGTGGTTTTTCAAAACGCCTGCGTGGTAAGCATTGAATCCCTTTAGCTGTAAAATCGAACAGCAACAAGGAGGGAACCATGAGCCAAAGCAAAGCCTACACTTACGAAGACATTTTGGCGCTTTTTGCCCAGTCTGATGCGCGGTTTCAGGCGCGAATGGCTGAAAATGATGCCCAATTCAAGGCACGAATGGCAGAAAACGATGCACGAATAGCTGCAAGCAATGCACGAATTGATGCGTTGTTTGCACAAACCGATGCGCAAATGGCTAGAACCGATGCACGGATAGACAAATTAGCCAAGCTATACGGCAATCTGTCCGAGAACCAAGGTTCGGTTGCTGAGGAGTTCTTTTTCAACAGCCTCACCGCCAATCCCGTCATTGGGGGTATCCAGTTTGACCGTGTGATGGGGAATGTAGTGATTGGTTCACCATCCAAACGTCAAGAGTTTGACATTGTGCTGGTCAATGGGAATTCGGTTGCGGTGCTGGAAGTCAAACAAAAGGCGCACGTATCGACTTTAGACCAACTTGAAAAGCAACTGCACCGTTACCGTGAAGCATTTCCTGAATATGCAAATTACAAACTATATGGCGGTGTGGCAGGGTTGTCCGTACCCGATTCGGTGGTGGAAGAAGCCCACGAGCGCGGTATGTTTGTGCTGAGGCAAAAAGGGGATGTTATTACCGTGGATGCTGAAGCGATGCGGGCGTTTTGAAATGATAATCCCCTCCATCCTCCAACACTGCCGCACCGTAGCGGTTGTAGGACTTTCGCCAAAACCGC
>CALMCD010000418.1 GCA_937863075.1 uncultured Rhodoferax sp.
CCCTGCTGCACCGTCGCTACAATCGACAGCATGCGCCGTTGCGGTTTGGAAGCGGGAAAACCGAGTACTTTAAACCTGGGTTATGGCTTTTAGAAGCTGTGGTTATTGCCGGGGTGATTTGGGCGGGTCAGTGGGTGGTAGTTTGGATGCCTGTTTTTATCATTCTTTTAATCTTTCTGCATGGCTAATATTTACGAAATAACCCGAAACCTGATTGAGTTCCGGGGCGAAGTCAAGGCGGCTGTAATTGGAACAGATGATGCGAAATGGACAGTATCTGTTTCTGATTCGCTAATATGGTTGAATATGGTTATATCTACACTTGAAGCGGCTGAATCGGTTAAATTCACAGGCTGCATCTGGTTCAAGTCCGGCAGTTACGCCTACCTCGACAAGGACGGCGCGGGGTACTATTGGAACTTTATTCAGGTGCCGGAAATACCGAAAGAGTTAAGGTAAAATACCATGTTTGTGGTATTGTGCAGGTCTTGGAATAGGGCGATATTTGTAAAAGAAATCAAAACACAACAACACATGAAAATCTCAATCCTTGACCATTCTTTTAAGCCAAACGAGCAGGTTGTTATCTTCTCTACCGAAGAGGCAAAACCACAGCCAAACGTTTATCAATTCAGCCCTACCCCCGCGCAAGTTATCGACATGGGAATTGCTTTGAAAATTGTCGATGCTGACGATTATGAAGACGGCACACGTTGTCAAGAATTGCGCGTTGGCATTGATGTTTTTGGCACTGATAAAATTCGGTATTTTTCATACGCTGAAATTATCGACTGCCTTGGAGGTGAAGCAATGGAATTGATTGCCTTGCGCCTTGCAGAAAAAGAATGGGCGCGGATTTGCAAAGAAGAAAACGCCCTTTTAGAATCACTTATCTAATAGCCCCCACTAGAACGGGCGTACCAAATGCGGTGCGTCTCGTTTTGGGGAAAACCATAACGACAATGTTCAAAAAATTGGAAAACAATAGACCCTTTATCAAGATGGCCTTTCAGGGCTTTGCGGGTGATGGGAAGACCTACACCGCCGTTACCTGTGCAATTGGCCTACACAAGCAAATAGGCAGCAAGAAACCTATCGCTATTTTTGACACCGAAAAGGCTGCAAAAGCCCTTATTGGTGTATTCTCCGACGCTGGTATTGAATGTGTCGTTGATGATGAACACCGCAGCCTAAAAGCCCTGAACGAGGCAATTGCGTGGTGTGAAAACGGTGGATCAGACATTCTTGCGATTGACTCTATTACCCATGTTTGGGAAGAGTTCTTGCAGGCGTACATGACTCAAAAGCGGCGTACTCGTTTGGAGTTCCAAGATTGGGGAGTGATTAAGCCACAATGGAAGCAGCAATTCTCCACGCCTTTTGTGAAAGCAAATGTTCATATCTTTTTCACGGGTCGTGCTGGTTACGAATACGAAACAGAAAAGGACGAAAACGGGAAACGTGAAATCCACAAGTCAGGAATCAAAATGAAAGCGGAAACTGAAACCGCATTCGAGCCGGACATCCTTGTTTTGATGGAGAAACACCAAGACCTTTTGGGGGATGTAAAAAAGATTACCCGCATTGCTACCGTCTTGAAAGACCGAACCACTAAGGTAGATGGGAAAAGCATTACTAACCCCACTTACCAGGACTTTAAGCCTGCCTTTGATGTTTTCCTTAGCGGAACTGCCAAACCCGATACTATGCGGGAAATCACAGATACCTTTGCGGAAAACGAAGAACGCGGTTTTGCATGGAAAAAAGAACGGGAAATCCTGATTGCTGAGGTTGAAAAGACTTTTGATTACATGAAGATTGGAACGACGCAAGAAGCGAAGGCACTGAAAGCGGCAATCCTAAACAAGATTTTTGAATGCAAATCAGTTGATGCGCTTGATGCAAAAACGAATGAGCAATTGAAAAAAGGTGAGGGTCTTTTGAAGGGATTTGCCGAGGATT
>CALMCD010000419.1 GCA_937863075.1 uncultured Rhodoferax sp.
CTAGGCGGGTTTGCACCAAAGGCGTAATCGGTTGGAGGGTGGCGGCTTGGGCGATTGCTATATCGGAGTGCATGGGGTTTATTTTGCCTGAATATCTATTTTATAGGTTAGACGCTACTCCCAATCCCTTGCAAGGTGGTATCAGTTCATAGAGAGCCACTACCTTTCATTTTACGTTTCCTTTCGTGGTTAAATACTTTGTAACTGTTGCATTTGCAATCGCTCTGCAAGCCAAATTTTAATGACGGACTGCCGTGTTACGCCGAGTTTTTTGGCTTCACGGTCAAGCGACTCAATCATCCATGTTGGAAAATCGACATTCACCCGTTTTTGTGTTTGCAAAACACGCCGTGCCTTGGATAAATCCAAAGATGCCGTGATATCCACATCGTCTTCAAATTGTTGGTCGAATTTTTCAGCTTTCATAGATTGCAATCTCCTCTTTACGCGAACGGCGAACAGAAATTAAACGGATATTGGGTGTGCGGTATGTAACAACCGCTGACCAATGCTTTTGTTGAATGCGCCCTATTTTTATGCGGTTGGATTCGCTTTTTGCCACATCAAATTCAAATGAGGTCATAAACGTAAACTTTGAGGTAGTGGTTCTTGATGAACTGATGGTAGCTTCGTGCAGTGTACAAACTTCTTGAAAATCAATAAGTTAAGCGTTTTTTCCATCATCGCCTGCGTTTCCATCAAAGCGCGTAGCACGTCTTCCAATGTGATGGCGGGTGTGGTGATGGTGGTCATGGTCATTTTTCTCGGTTTTCTAGCAGCATAGAACGGTGTTATCTTACCCCTATCCCCCGCATATTTTGGTGCGCCGTACTATCATCGCCCCCATGAGTACCACATCCAATCTTATTGACGTTTCCTTTTTCCCTCGCCCCGCCAAACCCATCACCAGCTACCGCAAATTCTGGGCGGCGCGGTTTGGCACAGCACCGTTTTTCCCCATGAGCCGCGACGAAATGCAGCAGCTTGGTTGGGATAGTTGCGACATTATTTTGGTCACGGGCGATGCGTATGTCGATCATCCCAGCTTTGGCATGGCGGTTATCGGGCGCTTGCTGGAATCGCAGGGCTTTCGCGTGGGCATCATCGCGCAGCCGGATTGGACGAGCGCCGAGGCGTTCAAAGTGCTGGGCAAACCCAATTTATTTTGGGGTGTAACAGCGGGCAATATGGATTCCATGATTAACCGCTACACCGCCGACCGCAAAATCCGCAGCGACGATGCCTACACCCCGGGCAACATCGGCAACAAGCGTCCCGACCGCGCCGCAATCGTTTACAGCCAACGCTGCCGCGAGGCGTTTAATGATGTTCCGCTGATTTTGGGCGGCATCGAAGGCAGTTTGCGCCGCATCGCCCACTACGATTATTGGAGCGATAAAGTCCGCCGTTCCATCGTGGTGGACGCAAAATGCGATTTATTGTTATACGGCAATGCCGAACGCGCTTTGGTCGAAATCGCCCACCGTTTGGCCGCGCGGGAAAGCGTGCAGCACATCACCAACGTGCGCGGAACAGCGTTTGTGCGCCGCAGCGACGATGCCAGCGCCCACGAATGGCTGGAAATCAATTCCACCGAAGTGGATACCCCCGGGCGCGTGGAAGAACATATTAACCCGTATCAAATTATTGGGAAGACCCCCTCCCCCCTACGGGGTACTCCCCCTTTGCAGGGGGAGAGTGGAACTCCCCTCCTTCAAAAGGAGGGGTGTCAGGCAAAGCCTGACGGGGTGGTTAGTACCGTGATATTGCGCTACAAGCCGGATTTACGTGATAAAACCGTGATTCGCCTGCCGAGTTACGAACAAGTCAAAAGCGACCCCATTTTGTACGCCCACGCCAGCCGCGTGCTGCATTTGGAGACGAATCCGGGCAACGCACGCGCCTTGGTGCAAGCGCACGGCGAAGGCACAACTGCGCGGGATGTGTGGGTGAATCCGCCGCCGATTCCGCTGACCACCGCCGAGATGGATTTTGTTTTTGGCCTGCCCTACGCCCGCAGCCCGCACCCGAGTTATGCCGATGAAAATGGTAGCCACGAAAAATTAACCAAAATCCCCGCATGGGAAATGATTCGGTTTTCTATCAACATTATGCGCGGGTGTTTTGGTGGTTGTACTTTTTGTTCGATTACCGAACATGAAGGGCGAATTATTCAAAGCCGCTCAGAAGAATCTATTTTGCACGAAATCGAAGAAATCCGCGATAAAGTAAAAGGTTTTACCGGAACGATTTCCGACCTCGGCGGCCCGACCGCAAATATGTATCGCTTGGGCTGCAAATCCCCCGAAATTGAAGCGGCTTGCCGTAAACCGAGTTGCGTTTTCCCCGGAATTTGTCAAAACCTCACCACGAATCACGACCCGTTAATTCGCATTTATCGGCGCGGGCGGGAAATTAAAGGCGTGAAGAAAATTCTGATTGGTTCAGGTTTACGCTACGATTTGGCGGTACAAAGCCCCGAATATGTC
>CALMCD010000420.1 GCA_937863075.1 uncultured Rhodoferax sp.
CTAACGCCCGTAGCATAAGCGTTAGCAGCGATTCCAATCATTGGGATTGGCAGTTCTCTATCACTTAATGCGCGTGACCATGCCCGTGCTGATGTCCCATACCGCCCATTCCACTGGGGGATTTCAGGGAAACGGGAACGGTTAATTCCACTTTCGATTCCATGCCCTTGTCATCCTTCACCACCAGCGTCAGCGGCACGGTGGTTTCTTTTTTCAGCGGTTCTTTCAAATCCATCAACATGACGTGGTAACCACCGGGTTTCAATTCCACCGCTTTGCCTGCGGGTAAATCCAAACTGGGGATGGCACGCATTTTCATGACGTTTTCTTCCATTTTCATTTCGTGGATTTCAACCACGCCCGCAACGGGTGAACTCGCGCTGACGAGTTTGGCATTTTCCTTAGCGGTCAGCTTCATAAAAGCACCCGTCGCCTTTTGACCTTGCACGGTGGCACGCGCCCACGCACCTTGCACATCGACCGCCGCCGATTGCGCCCATGCACTTGCACCTAACGCCAGCAAAATAGCGGTCGCGGTAGTTTTCAGAATCGTTTTCATACTTTCTCCTTGGTTAAAAAATGACAACCTAATCAATCCAATAAACCCAATAAACCCAATCGATTCAATCAATGCACTGATCCCCAATGCGCAAAGCCAGCCGTGAACCAGCCCATGCCGATTACAGCTTCAAAAAAAGAAACAAAGGGGAAGCCCGAAGGCTGCGATCACAATGCGATCGAAACAGGTGGCCCGCGTGAGGGCAGGGGAGGCGCAGTCAGCGCAATCCGAATCGCTTGGGTAACGGGTAACAGGGGATATACCAGTGCGGCATTGATCAAGCCCGCATCGTGGGACAGCGTAGGCAACGGCGGCAAGACGGGGGTGGTGTGGGCGCACAATGCGCATTCCATCGCCATCACTTTGGCGGGTGATTCGTCGCCCTCTACGATTTGCATCGTACCAGCGGCGTTGCAAATGCTATCCCATGTACGTGGCTGCACCACCGAAGAAAGCAGCGACACGCCCACCAACAGCACATACCACACCAGCACAAGGCGAGCTAAACGGTAAGGGCGTTGAAAATGGGTGAACATGGCACGATTGTAGTGTGTCAAAATTTGCACCATCCGCATTCTGCGACCAATCCCTCTTTGGATACCATTCAAAATATGATCAATATCAACGAGTTGAAAAATACGGGGCTGAAAGCCACCGTGCCACGCCTCAAAATTTTAGAAATTTTTCAACGTGCCAAACAGCGCCACATGACCGCAGAGGACGTGTACCGTCTGTTATTAGAGGAACGCTTCGATGTAGGGCTGGCGACGGTATACCGTGTGCTGCAACAATTTGAGCAAGCCGATATTTTGAAGCGCAGCAATTTTGAAAGCGGCAAAGCGATCTACGAACTCAACGAGGGCGAACACCACGACCATTTAGTCTGCCTAGACTGCGGCAAGGTAGAGGAGTTTTGCGATGTCGAAATCGAAAAACGCCAGCACGAAGTAGCCAAAGAAAAAGGATTCGTCCTCGCCACACACGGCCTCAGCCTGTACGCCCACTGTACCAAACCCCATTGCCCCGATCGCGCCCATAAACTGTTAAGTGAAAATACGTTGAAAACGCGGTAGTGATGGTAGTGAGGGTAGTGGTTTAGCATCAACTGAGTTTATTATTTTGATGAAGAACCGAGTAGAAGAGATGATAGTTTTAGATATCAAACATGTGACATTTTTTTATCATCTCTTTTATTATCATGTATACCCCATGCAAAAATAAGTCCTAAAATAACACAGAAGTAATCACCTATCAATCCATCATATAATGTGGAATTAAATAGGCATGCACATGCTGTTGCAAGGGTAACAGCAATCATAGAGCGTTGTATGTTGATACTAAACTTCAGTGAATCTCGCAATAAGCAAATAAAAAAAGATAATAATAAAATTATACCAAAAACTCCAAGCTCAACACCCCATAATAGATATTCTTGATGTGGGTTGCTCATTGGATTATTTCCAAAAAGAAATATAGCATTTTCATCAACCTGCTTAACACTATGTGTCCAACTACCGACACCATGTCCAACAAGAGGTTCTTTTTCTATGGCTTTTATCGATAAATTCCATGCTTGAAGCCTCCATCCAGCAGATGTATCTACACTTCCCTTATTAGAATAATCTCTTATATCCGATATAATACGATTAGTCCCCTCTTGGAAAGGGTGAAAATTTATATATAATGAAAAAAACAATACAACTGTCGCTGTCAACGATAGAATAACACTAACCTTCCGAAGTTTATGCGGTATTGACCAAAATATAAATAATCCAAATAGAACGATCATAATTGCATAAGCAGTCCTTCCCGGCAATAGTAATAAAACATTAAGGAAAGAAAGGCATATCAATAACCATAAAATCAATGGAGCAAATTTCCATTTCTTTAAAAATTCCTCGGTTCGCAAATTCCAATACAATGCAGTCGTTGTTATAAATATAATGGATTGATCCAAGTAAGTCGAAAATACAACATACTTATTCCCACGGTTGACATCATGCACGCGTTGCCACGGAATGGGGACTTCTAGGAATAACAACCAAGAGCTTAATAGGTAAATAAATTGACCTGTCAAAAATACAATTATTGCAAATCTTGCCTCTTTGGCGTTCTTAATAAGAATTGCCAATATTATCACTTCAATTATTCTCATGTGTTTTATGAGTGATGAATAAACCACATTGACATCAATGGTATTGGATACCCATATTGTGCTTATATAGAAATAAAATGATATGAAAATTACTGCGTAAGGTGTTGTGAAGCTATTGAGTGAATTAGTACTTAGTACGAATCCTTGTTTGAAATAATTACTTATTAAATAAAACAAACAAAAAACAAATAATGCAGTTTTTGCAATGCTAACTACCGCAATTGGGAGGCTGACTGATAGTGCAGTAAAGCAAATTAATGCAAAGCGTAGGTTAATTTCTTTCATAATTTTAATTCAAATATTTTTTATTACATTTCTATATGTTTCTAGGTAGCTATTTTTTACCGAATCCCAGTTGTATTTCTTGGCAAACGCATATCCGTTTTCTCTTATTGTTTTATGTAATTCATTATCTATTTTAATTCGCTCTAGTGCGATTGCTAATTCGTTGGCATCATGCGGATTTTTGATGAGTATAATATCTTTATTGTTGGTAAGTAAATTTGCCATTGTATTAAATGGTGCTACGGTGGTGATAACGGGTATGCCTTGCGCCATCGCTTCCAATACTACCATCGGGAATACATCTTGCGTGGTTGGGTGTGTCAAATAATCCATCGCTTGGTATACGATAGACATATTATCTTGAACACCCAAAAAATGGCATTCTTTTCCTGTCCCCAATTTTTTCACTAAATTCTCATAGTGGGCAGCTTGGGCTGGATTACCAATCACTATGATTTGCACATCAAATGGTAATAGAGCAACTGCTTCTAGTAACGTAGGTAAGCCTTTTTTCTTGAAATCATGCCCCACAAATCCGATGGTAATTTTGGATGGCGTGATGTTTAAGGTATGGCGGGCGGCTGTTTTTTCTTCTTTCGTTACATAGCCTTTTGCAACGGTGACTCCGGGTGGAATAAATTGACCATCGTATACATGGGGTAAAACGGCTTGGGTTTCATCTAATAATAGTTGTGAAACAAAAACGCTGTGATGTCCCTTGGTGCATAAACGATTTTTTTCCAGCCATAAATAAGCGAGTAGCCGAGGACTGGTGGCAATTTGCAAAAAACCGATTTTCTTTTCTTTCAAACTGGCATGTACCGTTTTAACGTGTATGGTATGCACATTACCATGCGTTACCATTTCATGTGAATGGACAATATCAAAACGATGATGCGCTATATCGTTACTACGGGTTACTTTTTTGGTAAACCAATTAAACCATAAATGATTTATCCAGCGCGAGCGAATGGGAAGACGGGGAACGGCTATATGTTGGAATACCCCCTTCCATTCATCCGGCACGCTCATAGAATGGGAAATAACGGTTATTTCACATTCGTGGCGCATCGCTATCGCCAATTGCACGGAAAAACTTTCAGCGCCCCCACCTGTCTTTGAAAAATTTTTAGAAAGAATGGCTACTTTTATTTTCATTTTATTTATATTTATTTTCTATCTTCATAGGTGGTAAAAACCTTTGCCCATAAATGCAATAGCGATGTAGTTCGGCTAATTAAAACGCGGGGTAACAAGAGCTTGTTATCGTGAATGGATGCACGGGCGCGGGCAGTAGTGGTAGCAGTTATATACCCTGCGATACCTACTGCATAAACCGAATAATCATTCAATGCACCAAATGGATAGCAAAAATGCGGTACGCCATGGCGTTGTTGAATCAATGAGTCCAATTTTTTTCTGGAGGTTTCAATTTCAACGAATTGTTCCGCATCTGATAATTTCGATAAATTCGGATGTGTCAAAGTATGTGAACCGACTTCTTGTCCGCCATCAATCCACTGCTGTAACTGCGTTTGTGTCATTAATGGAACTTGTTTGACATTACGCACTTTATCCCAGTCATTCGTCATACCAATACGGTCTGCCACTATATAGCAGGTGGAACTAAAATTATGGCGCTTCAAAATCGGCAAAGCAAACGTCAGGTTATTCTCATAGCCGTCATCAAAGGTAATGCCGAATACTTTCCCCTTTTTTTCTCCTTGCAGATAGGGGAGTAAATCGTTCATCGAAAGGCCTTTATATCCCAATAGCGCCAGCATTTGCATCTGCCGTGCAAAATTGCGGGGTGAAACCACCAGCCCCCGCATGGGTGCGCCTTTCGGTGGTTTTTGGTCGATTTGGTGATACATCAGTATCGGAATTTTTCTTTCATTCATGAAAATTATTTATATTAAAATAATATCGTATTGTTCTTGCCCCATCGCCGCCTCGCTTTGCAGGGATACGGGTTTACCGATAAATTCGCTTAAACCCGCTAAATGCTGGCTTTCTTCGTCCAAGAATAATTCAATGACTTTGGGCGATGCCACCACGCGAAATTCACGCGGATTGAATTGGCGGGCTTCGCGCAAAATCTCGCGGAAAATGTCATACGCCACGCTGCGTGGAGTCTTCACCATGCCTTTGCCTTCGCACATGGGGCAAGGTTCGCAGAGCATGTGTGCGAGCGATTCGCGGGTGCGTTTGCGCGTCATTTCCACCAACCCCAGTTGGGAAAATCCGCCCGCCATCGTTTTCACACGGTCACGCGCCAACTGCTTTTTGAATTCTGCCAACACCGCTTGCCGATGGTCTTCGCGCACCATGTCGATGAAATCGACGATGATGATGCCGCCCAAATTGCGCAACCGCAGTTGCCGTGCGATGGCTTGGGCGGCTTCGAGATTGGTTTTGAAAATCGTATCGTCAAAATTGCGTGCGCCGACAAAGCCACCCGTATTGACATCCACGGTGGTGAGTGCCTCGGTTTGATCCACGATCAAATATCCGCCCGATTTCAAATCCACACGCCGCCCCAGTGCCTTGGCGATTTCTTCGTCAATGGAATACAGGTCAAAAATCGGGCGTTCGCCTTTGTAGTGTTGTAATTTTCCGGCGGCCATCGGCATGAATTCCGCACCAAAAGCTGTCAACGCCTCGAATTGTTCGCGCGAATCCACCCGAATGGCTTGTGTCGATTCCGACACCATATCGCGCAATACGCGCTGCATCAAACTCAAATCTTGGTGCAGCAACGAAGGCGGCGGCAGACGCAGCGCAGCGGCTTTGATGCGCGCCCACGCCTTGCGCAGATAGGCGATGTCTTCGCCCAATTCGGTATCGCTGGCATCCTCGCCATTGGTGCGTAGGATAAAGCCACCACCTTGTTCACCGGCCAGTTTTTGGAGGCGTGATTTCAGTTCTTCCCGTTGCCCTGTGGGAATTTTTTGCGATACGCCAATATGGTTATCCTGCGGCAAAAACACCAAAAGCCGACCCGCAATGCTGACTTGCGTAGAGAGCCGCGCCCCTTTGGTTCCAATGGGTTCTTTCACCACCTGCACCATCAGTGCTTGCCCCTCAAACACCTGTTTTTCGATGGGTAAGACGTTGCCGTTGGTGGTTTTGGCGGTGGGTGAAGTGGCATCGGCAACGTGCAAAAACGCGGCACGTTCCAGCCCGATGTCGATAAAAGCGGATTGCATTCCGGGCAGTACGCGGACCACTTTACCCAGATAGACATTGCTGACCAGACCGCGCTCTAGCGCACGTTCTACATGCAGCTCCTGAATCGCTCCATTTTCCAGAACCGCGACCCGCGCTTCTTGTGGCGACCAGTTGATAAGAATTTCCTGCTGCATGGTGATAGGATTCAAAATAGGATTGCAATCGTGAACGCTGCATTATCCAGCGGAAACCTTGAAAAAAACGTCAAAGAATCCCCAGTTTCCCCAACGCCTGCCGCGTTTCAAACAACGGCAAGCCCATGATGCCCGAATAACTGCCGCTGATGCGTGCGATATACGCCGCTGCTTTGCCTTGCACGCCGTAGGCTCCGGCTTTGCCGAAGGGTTCACCGCTGGCGATGTAATCGGCAATATCCGATTCGGTCAT
>CALMCD010000421.1 GCA_937863075.1 uncultured Rhodoferax sp.
ACTACATCCCCTCAAGCCACGCTGTAAATGCGTGGTTACTGGAACGGCGCAATGCAGGCTACAAACGCGCTCGAACCTCAAGCCACGCTGTAAATGCGTGGTTACTGGAACTCCACCGTAATAGAGTGGTCACCAACATGACCTCAAGCCACGCTGTAAATGCGTGGTTACTGGAACGTCATGATGATCGGCTGCAAAACGCCCGTGCCTCAAGCCACGCTGTAAATGCGTGGTTACTACTTTTTTGATAGCTGCTTGTATGGAAATCGTAGGGGTAACCCTTGTGGTTACCCTATCACACGAATCCCTCAAACAGGGCAACCACGAGGGTTGCCCCTACGTGTATCTCTATCAGTCACATTTTTTATAAAAATGATGTTTCGCTCACCTGAACAAAAATACTTTCACGATGTGCTGTGTAAACACATCCACCAGCCCGATGCACCGCTGCTGCTAGAAGGCGGTGTGGGGTTAGGAAAGACGCGGGCGTATTTGGCGGCGTTGGCGCAAACTTCGCACACGGTGGCGCTGGTGTTGCCCACGCACCAGCTTATCGACCAACTGCTTGCCAGTACCGATTTAGCCGCTACGGGTTTGTCGATTGCCGTTTTTCGCCCCGCCCGTTTGCTGGAAACCCATGCCGATTACCAAAAACAGCGCGAGGCGGCGCGTGCGGCGCGGGTCATGCTCTGCACGGCTGCCAGTGTGGTGATTGACCAGCGTTTGCAAGGCGAATACCACGGTGCTACGCGGCGGGATATGCTGATTTTTGACGAAGCCGACCAGCTTCCCGATATGGCTGCTCTGCAAAGTGATTGCGTGATTGAAGCCAGTTTGCTGCAAAACCAGCCGCTTGCCGTGGCGCTGGAACGCATTAGCACGACTTCATCCCGACACATTGCCGCCGAACAAAAAGCCGCCGCGCGGGTGATGCTGGAAATTTTGGCAGAACCCGTGCGCTACGCCTCGGTGGGTTTGGATGAAGCGGGTAATGCCGTTTTGCACCACCATTTACCCGCGCGGTTGATGAAGAAAATCAGCAATCGCACCAGCACGGTGTTTATTTCTGCCACGCTATCGCACGCGGGCAAGTTTGATAATTTTCGCCACGCAATGGGGCTGGAAAACATCAGCCGACTTTCCACCAGCATGGAACCCGAACGCCACGGCACACTCGATTTCACCTTGCACGCGCACGAAGTGGAAACTGAGGCATGGTTCACCGCAACCCTGCAAAGCATTCAAACCGCCCCGCGCCCGACCTTGGTCGTAACGCCCAGCCATGCCTTAACCGAGCGTTTACAAGCCGCTATCGGAGAACAAACGGGTTTGCTCATCAAAGCCGGAGCATGGGCGGGATTTGATACCCCGACGCGCTGGCGAAGCGTGATTATTCCCCGTGTGCCATTCGGTGCGCCCGTGGTGGTGGATGGAAAAGCGGTGACATCCTACCTTGACGCACACGCCACCGCCAGCCGCCGAATGCGCCAAGCCATTGGGCGCGGAATCCGTACACCGGATGCCGTTTGTAGCGTGACGGTTTTGGATGCACGGGCAAGCAAACTGGGGGCATTTGTGCCGGAACGCTTCACGCCCCAATGGGAACAGCGCCGCGTGTTTGAAGAAGGCGCAAGAATCGAATGGACACTCTCCAAAGCAGAGCGTGATGCGGGCTTGCGTAAAGCGGCTTTGAAGCATTACGGCGAAAAATGCCAGCATCCGCAATGCAATGTGACACAGCCGCATTTATTGGATGTGCATCACCTTGACCCGATTAGTGAAGGCATCCGCAAAACCACATTGAAAGATGTCACCGTGTTGTGTGCCAATCACCACCGCGAAGCGCATTTTTTGGGATTTGTTAGACAATCGCAGCATGAACCCATTGATTAAATCCCCTGAACTTCTCCTCCCCGCTGGCTCTCTGGACAAAATGCGAGCCGCTTACGATTTTGGCGCAGATGCCGTGTATGCGGGGCAACCGCGCTACAGTTTGCGGGCGCGTAATAACGAATTCAAGATCGAGCAAATCGAAATCGGCATTCGTGAAGCGCATGAACGTGGCAAAAAATTCTTTGTCACCAGCAATTTGCTGCCGCATAACGACAAGGTTCGCACTTATCTGCGCGATATTGAACCCGTCATTGCGATGAAACCCGATGGTCTCATCATGGCCGACCCCGGTCTCATCATGATGGTACGCGAGGGCATGGACAAAGGCAATTATGCGGATGTGCCAATCCACCTTTCCGTGCAAGCCAACACCGTGAACTATATGGCGGTGAAATTTTGGCAAAAAGTGGGCGTGAAACGCATCATTTTGTCGCGCGAATTGAGCTTGGACGAAATCGAAAAAATCCGCCAAGAATGCCCTGATATGGAGCTGGAAGTGTTCGTGCATGGCGCGTTGTGCATCGCGTATTCGGGGCGCTGTTTGCTCTCGGGCTACTTCAATCGCCGTGACCCGAACCAAGGAACGTGTACCAACGCCTGCCGCTGGAATTACGCCACGCAGCCGAGCGCGGAAAACCCGAATACGGGCGAAGCGATTCCGGTGGCGATGGATAAAAATTTCAATTTCAACCAAGCGCAAGAGGAAGCCGAACAATCCTTCGCGGCGTGCGGCGGCAGTGCGCGTCACCCCGAAGCGGACAAAGTGTATTTGCTGGAAGAAGCGGGTCGCGCGGGGCAACTCATGCCGATTATGGAAGACGAGCACGGCACGTACATCATGAACAGCAAGGATTTGCGCGCCATTGAACACGTTGAACGCTTGGCGAAAATCGGGGTGGATTCGCTCAAAGTCGAAGGGCGCACCAAGAGCTTGTACTACGTCGCCCGCACCGCCCAAGCCTACCGCCGCGCGATTGATGACGCGGTGGCAGGTCGCGCCTTTAATCCGAATTTAATCACCGAATTAGAAGGATTGGCGAATCGCGGATTCACCAGCGGCTTCTTGGAACGCCGTCCTTCGCAGGATTACCAAAATTACGAAACCGGACATTCCGATATTGGACACAGCCATTTTGTCGGTGAAATTCGCAGTATTGAAAATGGCTGGGCTGAAGTCGAAGTGAAAAATAAATTCGAGGTCGGCGACACGATGGAAGTCATTCACCCCAGCGGCAATCACCGTTTCAAACTGGAAAAAATCCACACCCTCCAAGGCGAGGAATTAACCAACGCCCCCGGCAGCCCGTGGCAAGTGCGGATTCCGCTGGAAGAGCGGTTTAAGGGAGCGTTGTTGGCGCGGGTTATGGCGGGTGTGGGCGGGGCAGCGACCGCGTAATCAATACGTAATCGTCAACGAATCGGCATCCACGGTGATGACCGGTTTGCCCAAAACCGCACTGGTGGCGCGTGCGAAGGTGTGCGCCCATTCGGATTCGGCAAACTTGGCAGGGCCAGCGCCTTGGGCAACCACGACCACGCGATCCGCCATGAGCAACTTGCCCGTAGCACGCAAGGGTTCGCATTCAAAGGCGATAAATTGTTCATCCAGCCACTCGCGGGCTTCATCGCGGGGCATGGCTTGCTCGGTGGTCAATTCAACCGTGATGGGGGCTTTGTCTTTGAAAATAACGGTAACAAGGCTGTGCATAGTGGTTTAACTCCAAAATATCATCCCCGAATCATAGAACGAATTTGGGGGCTATCGTACAAATTTCCAATAACGCCCTTGTTGGCTGTCGATACGGTGCAGCCCAAAACGATTGTCGGCGCGTTGTTCATTCCGAATCAAATAAAACAAATCCGATAGCACCGAACGGGTTTCCGCAAAATACGAATGCCCCAAAAAGCTGGTATCGGTTCCCGTAGCATCAATGGTTTCAATTCCCGGAACGATAATCAAACTGCTACCCGAATCCCCCGCGCGGGGGCTGCCGTGTACTTTTTTCGATGCCATGAGCGCCTTGTCTTTGGACGAAGCGTAGAGGGTTATGGGGCGTTTGGCGGCGGTGAGGGCGGGGGCGATGTCGCGTTTGAACACATCGGCATCAATATCGGGGGCGGTAAGGATAATTTCTTTCAATCGGCTGCGTACCGAAGGCTGGTCGTTTAGCAGCGATGCCACCGCCCGTGTGAGCGCACGGTTACCCATGCTGTGGGCAATCAAATACACGTTTTGCGCTTGCGAACGGGCAAAGAAATCTTCCAAAAACCGCCGTAGATTCGCTTGTGTCCATTCGATATTTTGCTCGTCTACCGTGTAACGCGATTCTCGACCTTGTGAAGGCCAGCTATAAAAAATCGGGACACCATCAAAATTCAGGTCATACGCCATTTGCGCCGAACGCCGCGCGGCATCTTCAAACGTGACGTTGTAGCCGTGAATAAAAATAAAAGCGCTGTCCTTTGCCGATTTTTTGATTTGGTTGGCGAGGTTGCTAAAAAACGCATCTTTGGCACTGATGGACGTAGTGAGCAACATAACGTGCTTGGAGGGCTTCTTTTGAAACTCTAAACGCCAGATGGAAGGCGATTCCAGCTCACCCATACGGTGGTCGCGCGGGATGCTGACTTCGCACACTCCATAGCTCAACGCGGCACGCTGTGTGCCAAAAACGGCATCGGGCTTCTTACTGCCAGTCACATTACGGTCAGTGGCAAAAAAGGTTTGCACGACCGTGTAATTGGCATTTTTTGTCACGCCCTTATCGGAATTTCTATCCACCGGAACGGCTGCACCGCTTTGTACGGGCATCGGGGGTGGCTCGGGTTGTATCTGCGGAATCGTGACTTGGGAGTCGATGGCGGCCTGTGCCAAATAGGGTAAAACCTCTTTGGTACAGCT
>CALMCD010000422.1 GCA_937863075.1 uncultured Rhodoferax sp.
CGAATTTCCAACCAGTGCGGGGCTTCCCACACGTCAAAGGGCCATGTCGAATCGTAGGCTTTGCTATGGCGAATCCACCACAGCAGGACTACTAAATTAAAAACCATGCAAATCAGCGTGGCCCACGCACAACCCACGCCACCCATCGCCGGAAAGCCGAGGTTGCCAAAAATCAGCAGCCAATTCAGCAGTACATTGAGCGCCAATGCCAACACCGCAATCACCATAATCGGCTGGGTTTGGTTCAGGCTGGTGCTGTAGCCGTACAGCACGCGGTAGCACGCAAATACGGGCAACCCCAAGCTGGTGATGCGCACAAATTGGGTGGCAACATCTTCCACCACGGGTTCTAAATTCATGCTAGCGAAGAAATAGGCACAGCCATTCACCACAATCATGGCGATGAACCCCACGCCCACGCCCTTCCACAACGCTTGACGCACCACGGTGGGAATGCGCCCCCATTCTTCCGCGCCAACGTGGTGGGAGATAACCGGATTCACCGCCATCATCACACCCATCAGGGTGACGAAAACAATCATCCACACCGACGAACCCAGCGCAATACCCGCTAAATCCTGCGCTGAGGCATGACCCGCCATTGCGACATCCGCCACCGACATACCCACATTGGCCAGTTGCCCAATCAAAATCGGCCAAGCCAGCTGCCAGAGGGCGCGAATTTCGGTGGTGATACGTTGTTTTTTATGCTGCATGGATGGATGGTTCCCACGTTTCACCTAGCGCTTGGGCTTGTTCTAGCACCAAATCGGTGGCATTTTCTTGGGAATCGGGGGGATATTTGTATTTTTTCAAAATGCGTTTTACCATAATTCGGAGTTTGGCGCGGACACTTTCCTTCACAAACCAATCGACACTGATACTTTTTCGCAGTGATTCGGTTAATTCATGGGCGATTTTTTTTAGGGTTTCATCGCGCAATTCCCGCACTGCCGATGGATTATTGGCAAGTGCATCATAAAAAAGAATTTCATCGGCACTTAATCCTAATTTTTCACCGCGATTCAATGCCTCTCGAAATTGCTCTGCCATATCGACCAATTCTTCCATCACCTGCACGGTTTCTATCGACCGATTTTGGTAACGCACCATCACATTATTCAATAAATCCGAAAACCGCTTATTTTGTACAACATTGCTGGCAAAGCGACTTTGAATTTCATCCGATAATAAACGCTGCAATAATTCAACTGCCAGATTTTTCTGGGGCAATTGTTGAACTTTGGCTAAAAAACTTTTATCGCATAATCCAATATGCGGCTTATCTAGCCCAACGGCATCAAAAATATCCACCACACGCTCGGACACAATGGCAGAATTGATGATTTGGCGAATGGCAAAATCCCGTTTTTCATTGATTTTTCCTTGGGCATTATTGTCATCTTTATTCAATAACGATTTAATACCCTGCATAAACGCCACTTCATCGCGCACCGCTTTGGCTTCATTCAACGTACAGCATAAACTGAAAGCATGGCTTAATGCAAGAGCCGTATCGCTGAATTGTTTTTTGCTATCTTGGTAATTTCCTAGCCCCAAAATATAATCCGCTGCATTGCCCAATGTTTGCAAACCACCTTCCCGAAAGCCGCTGTAATCAAACCCATGCAGCATGGAACGCAGAATATCCAATTTATCCATCAAGATGTTATATGCTGCCACAATATCTACGGTGGGTTTACCTTGCCCGTTGGATTGGATATATTCTTTCATGGCAGTTTCTAACTCATGCCCAATCCCCAAATAATCCACCACCAGCCCGCCTTGCTTATCCTTGAATACGCGATTCACCCGTGCAATGGCTTGCATTAAATTATGCCCCTGCATGGGTTTATCCATATACAGCGTATGCACGCAAGGCACATCAAAACCCGTAAGCCACATATCACGCACAATCACCAATTGCAGTGGGTCTTGCGGATTTTTGAAGCGTTTTTCAAGACGCTTTTTCACCTTATCGCTATAAATATGCGGTTGCAATAATTTTTTATCGCTCGCCGATCCAGTCATCACGATTTTGATAATCCCTTTTTCAGGGTCAAAATCGTGCCATTCAGGGCGAATTTTAATAATCGCATTGTATAAATGCACGCAAATTTCTCGGCTCATAGCGACAATCATCGCTTTGCCCGTTTGCGTATTATTGCGCTCTTCAAAATGCGCGATTAAATCGGCGGCGATATTGGTAATACGCGGTTCTGCCCCCACAATCTGCGCCAATGTTGTCCAGCGGGTTTTTAGTTGGGCTTGGATGCTTTCTTCTTCGTCCTCGGCTAGCTCGTCCACTTCGCTGTCCATACCCACCAAGGCGCTGAGGTCAAGCCGCAGTTGTGCGAGGCGTGATTCGTAATAAATCGGCACGGTTGCCCCGTCCTCCTGCGCTTGCTGCATATCGTAAACCGAGGCGTAATCGCCAAAAACGGTGCGGGTATTTTTGTCCACACCGCTTACAGGCGTGCCAGTAAATGCGACAAAAGTGGCGTTCGGCAACGCATCGCGCAGGTGCTGGGCATAGCCCGCTTGGTAGCTTTCTTCACCCGCTTTGCCCCGCAGTTTTGCCTCAAATCCGTATTGCGTGCGGTGCGCTTCATCGGCAATGACCACGATATTGGAGCGCTCGGACAGCATGGGGAAGGCGTTTTCGTCCGTATCCAGCATGAATTTTTGGATGGTCGCAAACACGATGCCGCCCGAAGCCCGATTTGCCAATTTTTCGCGCAAATCAAGGCGGGATGTGGCTTGCACGGGTTTTTCCCGCAATAAATCGTGTGCCAAACTAAATACGCCGAATAATTGCCCGTCTAAATCATTGCGATCCGTAATGACGACAATAGTCGGGTTTTGCATAATAGGTTCGCGCATAACCCGTGCGGCAAAACACGTCATAGTAATACTTTTGCCGCTGCCCTGCGTATGCCACACCACGCCACCTTTGCGCGAACCTTCGGGGCGCGAGGCGTTAATTACCCGTTCCATAACCTTGCGCACGGCATGAAATTGGTGATAACCCGCTATTTTCTTGACGAGTATTCCATCATCTTCAAATAAAACAAAATAGCGAATATATTCTAAAAAATACGCTGGATGCAAAATTCCCCGCACCAGTGTTTGCAGCCCTTGAAATTTACCCAGCGGGTCGATATTTTCGCCATTGATGGTACGCCACGCCATAAAGCGCTCGGTATCCGCTGATAAACTACCCAATAAAGCCGTGCTACCATCAGAAATAACCAATAATTCATTGGTTATAAATAAATCAGCAATAGCTTCTTTATAGGTTTGCAGTTGGTGGAAGGCTTGCCAGACATCGGCATTTTTATCGGTAGGATTTTTTAATTCCATCACCACCAGCGGCAAACCATTCACGTAGCAAACTATATCGGGGCGGTAGGAACGATTAACGCCTTTTACGGTTAATTGATTGACTGCAAGCCAATCATTGCGCTCGGGCGCGTCCCAATCCACCAGCCGCACAAAATCGCCGCGCGTTTCGCCATCCTTTTGGTATTGCACCGGAACACCATTCACCAGCAGGCGGTGAAATTCCCGATTTGCTATTAAAAGAGAAGCACTATATGCAGACTGGATAAGCGCTAGCGCATCATTTTGTGCAGAAACCGGAAGCGCAGGGTTAAGCCTGTGGATAGCTGTTTGCACCCGTTCCAAGAGCAATACTTGGCGGGTTTGGCGCTCCAGCTCCGCGCCCGTGCAAGTGGTGTACCCCACATCCCGCAGCCACGCGAGGGTTTCTTGTTCTAATTGGGATTCGGTCATACGGGGTATTATTTAGGAAATATGAAATGCCGGATTTTCTCGATCCAATGCCCATTTTTTTGGATTATTGATAATGTAATCACGTATATCATACAAAGTGGTTTCATTGCGAATAATATGCTCATAATAATTGCGTTGCCACAACCGCGCACGAAATGATGACCATTGATGATTTTTAACCCCGCGAATATATTCGACCGTAGCCCGCGATTTGAAACCACCCACAACATCCCCTACGGTACGAGAAAATCTGCCACCCCCCGTAGGGTCAACCCTTGTGGTTGACCCATTATTAGAAAAATTATCAACAGGGGTAGGCAAATTATCAATAAGGGCAGGCACAAGGCCTGCCCCTACGTTAAGGACAATTATTCCATGAAGATGATTTGGCATAATTATAAATTCGTCAATTTGTACACCATCATAATTTTCAGGTATATTTTGCCACAACGATTGAACCATTTTCCCTGCATCGTTGTATTGCATTTCTCCATTCACGATTTCACCGAATAAGCAAGCCCTATCTTGGGCGCAAATCGTTATGAAATACGCTCCATTTTGCGAATAATCATATCCCTTTAGGCGGATACTACGGCGATGATGAATTTCTTTATTCATTATTTGGTCATGTGTTTTTTCATGTACGTGTACGTGTACGTGTAAGGGCAACCCTTGTGGTTGCCCTGTCTGTAACGGTGGCAACCACAAGACATCTGGTTCTACTGGAACAACCACAGGAACTTGTGGTTGCCCTGCTGCCTGTAACGGAGGCAACCACAAGGGTTGCCTCTACACCCGTATTTGCCCCGAAATCAAACGCGGCAATAATGTATCTCGTAAATTGGCTAGGGTTTGGGCTTGTTTTTTGTTTGTTGCAATGCTTAAAAAAATTTTGATTACTATTTTTTCATATTGTTCGTATAGTATATCTGGTGCTTTTTTTACATCTAATCTTTTAATGTCGCTTGGGTAAATATGTGGTTGTGCAGCACCTT
>CALMCD010000423.1 GCA_937863075.1 uncultured Rhodoferax sp.
AACACGCCGTTGCCCAATGGTCGCCAATACGCATTTCATCCGGCGATGACGGGTTTGGCGAGTCTTTTCAATGCGGGCAAAGTGGCGGTACAACTGAATGTCGGGCCTTTGGTGGTTCCGTTGACCAAAGCCCAGTACAAAAGCAGCGACCGCGTCACTTACCCATTGCCGCCCAAACTGTTTTCGCATAACGACCAACAATCCATTTGGCAATCGTCCTCGCCGGAAGGTTCGACCATCGGTTGGGGCGGAAATTTAGGCGATTTGGCGATTGCATCCGGCGCGAATAGCAATTCTTTATTCACCTGCGTGAACGTGACGGGCAATGCGGTGTTTTTATCGGGTGATTCGGCGCTATCGTACCAAGTCAGCACCAAGGGCGCGGTGGCCGTGAATGGTGTGAAAAGCAATGTGTATGGCTCATCGGCAGTGAAAACCGCACTGTCTCAACTGGTGCAGCAAAGCCGCAGCCATGTGCTGGAAAACGAATACAACCGCGTCACCGCCCGTGCCATTACGTCCGAAGCGCAAATCACGGGTGCGCTGGCGGGGGTGACGCTGGGAACGGTTTTCCCCACCGACAACAGCCTTGCCGACCAGCTCAAAATGGTGGCGCGGTTGATTGGCGCACGCAATGCACTGGGGGCGAAGCGGCAGGTTTTCCTCGTGTCGCTCACGGGTTTTGATTTGCACGATAACCTCGTATCCAATCAAGCTACGTTATTGGCGAAAGTGAGCGAGGCAATGAGCGCGTTTTATAACGCCACCGTCGAATTGGGCGTTGCCAATAGCGTGACGAGTTTTACCGCTTCCGATTTTGGTCGCACGCTGACCTCGAACGGCGATGGTTCCGATCACGGTTGGGGTTCGCACCACTGGGTGATGGGCGGTGCAGTGAAGGGCAAAGAGTTTTACGGCACAGCCCCCCCCGTGAGCGTCAGCGATACCAGTGCCGCCGAAGACCAGTGGCATGTGGGGCAAGGGCGTTTGTTGCCGACCACATCGGTCGATCAATACGCGGCAACGCTGGCAAATTGGTTTGGCGTGTCGGATGCGGAAATTGCTGGTATCCTGCCCAATCTACGCCGCTTTGGTGTTGTGGCTGGGCGGCCCGATTACCCCACGAACCTAGGATTTTTAGCATGAAACTCTATGTATCCCCCCGCGCTCCCAATCCCCGCCGTGTGGAGATGTTCATTGTTGAAAAGAACATCCCCAATATCGCGCTGGTTTCCCTCAACCTCGCGCAGCAAGAGCATAAAGAAGCCACCTACCGCGCGATCAGCCCAATGGCGCAAGTGCCAGCACTGGAGTTGCCCGATGGTCGGGTGCTGACCGAAACCCGTGCGATTTGCACGTATCTGGAAGGCTTGTACCCCGACATCAACCTGATGGGCGAAACGGTAGAGGAACGCGCCTTTATCGAAATGGCCGATCGTCGCGTGGAATGGTTGCTGCTGCTGGGCATCATGAACTGGGTGCGCCACACCCATCCCGGCATGGCAACGGTGGAATCGCAGCAATTCACCGACTTCGGCCATATGCAAAGCCAAAAAGTGCGGGAAATGGCACAGTGGTACGACGGTTTGCTGCAACGGCAAGAATGGATTGCGGGGGATCGTTTCACCATCGCCGACATCACCGCGTTTAGTGCGATCGAATTTGCACGGGTGGTGAAATTCCGCCCCGCCAACGAAGGGTTAGCCGCCTTGCAAGCGTGGCGTGATCGCATCGCGGAACGTTCCAGTGCGCAGGTGACGGGGCGGGTGTAATGGATTTTCCTAGCAATAACTTGGAAAACTAGGTAAAGGAATGATTACAGTAGCGGGATGAAACCAAACACACTTCACCCCAACGATTTACGCTTCCAGCTCCAGCCCGATGTATTGGGCTTTGCCGATACCGCCGAACTGGTGCAGCACCCACTGCCTTGGATTGGGCAGGAACGTGCCGAACAAGCCGCCCATTTTGGCCTGACTTTGGAACAACCGGATTACAACCTGTTTGTGTTGGGTGAAGTGGGTTCGGGGCGTTCGTCGCTGCTGCTGCAATCCATGCGCAGCGTAGCAGCCACCCGCCCCGTGCCGCCGGATTTGTGTTACTTGCATAATTTTGATGCCCCCCAAAGCCCCCGCGCCCTGCGGATGCCGCCCGGACAAGGGCGCGAATTACGGCAGCTCATGGTGAACTTGGTGCGCGATCTGCAAACTGAGATTCCGCGCCGTTTGTCGGGCGAAGTGTTCAAAGCCGAGGCGAAAGCCCTGCAATCCACCTACCAAACCGCCGAAGCCAAAGCCTATGCCGAGCTGGATGCTTTTGCCGAAGCCCGTAATTTCACGCTGTTTCGGGAAGATGGGCGCTTAGTCTTCACGCTGGTGGCGGAAGATGGAAGCGCGTTGAGCGAAGGCGAAGCGCGATCTTTACCCAAAGAACAACGCGCCTTGATTGAGCAAGCCGAACAAGAATTGCGCGTTGAAATCGCCCGTTTCATCGAAACCATGCGCCCCTTGGAGCGCACGACCAATGAAGCGCTCATCGCCCTGCGCCGCCAAACCATCAAGCCTTTGCTGGAACATGAGCTGCAAGCGATTCGGGTCAGCTTGAAAAAACAAATTAAAAATTCCTTCAAGCTGGGCGCATACCTCGACCAAGTGCAGCACGATGTGTTGGAAAACTTGGAACTCTTTACCCCGCTAGAAGGCGATGAGCTGGAAGGTGGTCGGCGTGAAGCCTTGACCCAACTTTTAACCCGCTACACTATCAATTTGGTAGTGGACAATGCACAGCGGACGGGCGCTCCCGCCATTGTGGAACAAAATCCGGTCACCCATGCGCTATTCGGTAGCATCGAATACCAAGCCGAAGAAGATGTGCTGATGACCGATTTCACGCACATTCGCGCGGGCAGTTTGCTGCATGCACACGGTGGTTTCTTGATGCTGCATCTGCGGGATTTGTTGGCGGATGAAACCGTGTGGGAAAAGTTGCGCCGTTATCTGCGCAGCGGGCGCGTGCAAATCGAAGGCAGCGATACCAGCGCGATGCCGATGGCCGCTACTTCGTTGCAACCCGAAGCGGTCGATGCCAATGTCAAAATCGTGCTGATTGGAACGGCCGAGCAATACTACGCCCTGCAAGATGCCGATAGCGAATTTACCCGCCATTTCCGCACCAAGGTCGATTTTGCCGAGAGCTTTTTAGCCAACGACGATACCCGCCAAGGCACGGCGATTTTTATCGCGCACACCTGCCAGCGCTTGGGTTTGCCGCATTTTTCTGCCGATGGCGTGGCGCGGTTGTTGGAAGATATGCACCGCGAAGTAGACGACCAAACCCGCCAAAGCGCGATTTTTGACCGCACCGAAACCTTGATTATTGAAAGCGCCGCCATCGCCCAAAAGCGCAGCAATTGGCGCAGCAAATCACTGGTGCAGGCGGTGGATGTGGATGCGGCGTTGGAACAACGTCGCCTGCGCCACAATTACCCCGAATACCGTTTGCAGCAAGCGATTGCCGAGGGCGACCAACTCATCTCCACCGACGGCGTGCGTGTGGGGCAACTGAATGGACTCACCCAAATCGACCTTGGCGATTGGCGTTTTGGCCTGCCCGTGCGCGTCACCGCCCAAGCCCACGCGGGGCATAACGGTTTGATGAATATGGAGCGTGAAGTCCACATGTCAGGGCCGATTCACGATAAGGGCGTGCTGATTTTGCACAGCTACCTGAAAACACTGTTCGCCGATATTGCGCCGCTGGCGTTGGAAGCGTCCATCGTGTTTGAGCAGGAATATCAGGGCGTGGAAGGTGATTCGGCATCGTGCGCGGAATTGCTGGCATTGTTGTCGTCGTTAAGCCAAGTGCCGCTCACGCAGGGCATTGCGATAACGGGCGCATTGAACCAGCATGGCGATGTCTTGCCCATCGGCGGCGTGAACGAAAAAATCGAAGGCTGGTTTCAAGTGTGCCAGCAGCAGGGCTTGAATGGTCAGCAGGGCGTGTTGATACCGGAACGCAATCGCCGGCATTTGATGCTCAATCGGACGGTGGTGGACGCGGTGGAAAAAGGACTTTTCCATGTCTACACCGCCACGCATGTGCTGCAAAGCCTCGCGCTTTTGACGAATCAGCCCAGCGATGCGGTGTTGGCCTTGGTGCGGGCGCGTTTACTAAAATTCCGCCGTGCCGCCCGAAGGAAATAACCGAACCGTGAACCACGCGAGAAACACGAGAAGCTATGGCTGAACTGAAACCCGACGAAAAAACCTGCCCCTTTTGCGCAGAAACGATCAAGGCTGCGGCGATTAAATGCCGTTATTGCTTGAGTAATTTGAACTTCCCCCGCGAAAAAGCGAAGGAAGAACCCAAGCCAGCCGCTCCACCGCCCCCGCCACCTCCGCCGCCCGCTCCTCCCAAACCAAAATCCAAACCTGAGGAAACGATTTTTCTGGGTCACCCTGAAATCATTTTCTC
>CALMCD010000424.1 GCA_937863075.1 uncultured Rhodoferax sp.
GATCGCGTTACCAAAGATATTGAAAAACTCTACCAACTTTACGGCAGTTCGGCGAATAACCGAGGGGCGGAGGTGGAGGAGTTTTTCTATAACTCACTGGCACACGAACCCATGATTGGTGATATGCGCTTCAATAAAGTGCTATCGAATCACATGATCGGCAGCAAAGGCAAAGAAACGGAACTGGATTTGGTACTGGTGAATGGCAATAGCATCGCGGTGGTGGAGGTCAAATCCCGCTGCCACCTCAAGGATTTGGGGCAGTTGCGCAAACACATTGATTTTTTACGCGACCATAGCCCGGAATTCAATGGTTACCAGTTTTATGGCGGGATTGCAGGTTTTAGTATTCCCAGTGACGTGGTGGAAGCGGCACATGAACAGGGCTATTTCGTGCTGAAACGGCGCGGTAAAGTCGTGTGCAGCGATACCGAAGGCATTAGGGCGCAATAGCAGCAGTAGCAGCGGCACGAGGCGGTGCAATTTTGTTGTGCGCTTGGGCGTGGCTGGCGGTTTGGTAGGTTGCCAATAAACGCTGCACTTGCTGGGTGACTTGCGCAGGGTTCATATTCGGTGCATGACCTTGCACGCGCTCTAGGTTGTGCGATACCCAGCCATCGGGCGTAATCCAATCCAATTCGTTGCCGCGTATGCCAAGACTGGCGCGTGTTGCGGGATTTTTGCTATCAATTAAAGAGCGTCCTATGCCCGCGTAGTCTGCATTCCAGCCGCATAAGGCCATTAAAGTCGGAATAATGTCGAATTGGCTGCCGAGCGTTTCATCCACCCCCGCTTGCACACCCGCACCCACCATCAGCAAGGGAATGTGGTACAGGTTGGGGATGTGGCTGGGGTTTTCGACAAACTCATCGGCATGGTCGGCGAGCAAAACAAAAATGGTGTTGTCGTAATAACCCGATTTTTTGGCGGCGGCGATGAGTTCACCCAAGGCCCAATCCGCGTAGTAGAGCGAGTTTAAAAATAGTTCCTTGTCGCTTTTTCCTTTGAACTTTTCAAACCGTGCATCGGGAACCATCCACGGCGTGTGGGTGGTTGAAGTGAATACAAATCCCAAAAACGGTTTTTTAGCCGCTGCTGCCTTGGCAAAAAATTGATGCGCGGCTTGAAAGGTGTTGTGATCCCACGTTCCCCACGTCATGGGCGGTTTGGGTTTTTCGTGCAGATTGGGGATTTCTTCCGCGCCCCAATAAGTGCCGAACCCCGCGCGGGCTGCAATCGCATCAAATCGCAAAGAGCCGTGTTCGCTGCTTTGCAGGAAAAAGGTTTCGTAGCCTTGCGAACGCGCTATCGTTCCCAAAAAACTTTGGCTATTTTGTTCCAGCCCTTCGCCCAAAAACGGCATACCTGAAAACGTGGGTTGGCTCGCCAAAATCGCGGCTGCACCTTGAATCGAACGCTGACCATTGGCATAAAAATTCTTATAAAACCGCCCCGATTGAGCCAGTGCATGAAAATTCGGCGTGTTTTCGGCATTGATATGCTGTGCGCCCCAGCTTTCTAGCATCAAGATGACTACATTGGGGGGCGATTTGCCTTCTACGCGGCGGGTTGCTTCTTGCATGGGGCGATAAAGCGGGTATTCGGACAAAGGAAAATGAACACGGGTGTTCGGGTTATCCGTCAAACCCTGTTGCACGAGGGCGTGGGCTTGCGCAGGCGGCATAAATTCTTTCAGGGCGGGCGGTTCTTCCAGCAAAGCGCGGGATAGGGCAAAAGCGCCATTCAACGCCAAATAACCCTGTGCAGGGGTTTCCGAAAAAAACGCTTCGCCCACGCTGATAGGCTTACCATCCACGCCCCCGCGTGCCACGATGACGATGAGGATAAACACCATCGGCAACAGTGCCAAACGTCGCCAAGGCGAGGCAGGCGGTGTAGGAAGCAACACAAAAAAGCGATGCCACACCCAGCCCAAAGCCACCGCACCCAGTCCAAATCCCAACAAGAAAAGGCCGTATTGCCGTAACACTACGCCGATCATCGAGGCGCTATCGTGGGTCAAGGTGTTGATTTCAGAACCGACATGGCGATGCACATAGCCAAAATAGACGGTATCTACCACCATCATCAAGATAAAAGCCAGCAACAAAACATAAGCAATCCATTGCCAAAGGCGTTGCCAATAACGATGGTAACTCCAACGAAAGGGCAGCAGTAGACACAGCAGCGGTAGTACCAGCATGACCAACGCCATCGACGCATCAAACTGTAAACCTACGCCAAAAGCACTTATCACCTGCACAAAATTCAACATCTGAAAATCGGCAGGATACGCAAAATACAGCCCCAACCGCACCAGCGTGGCGGATAGCATAAATAGGATGAACATCCAAGCCACACGCGCAAAAGGGAGAATACGTACAGGGAGTTGGGGGAGTGAAAAAATCTTTTGTAAAGTTGGCATGGTACAAATAGCCAAGCACTTGAATGCTGCTTGAATGTTGTTTGACTGCTTAATGATTGGATGATTCTATGTCTGCCACAATTTCCGAATCCCTCGATGATGTTTTTGCCAATAACCGCAGATGGGCGGCTGAAATGGAAACCAACCGCCCCGGATTTTTTACCGGACTCAAAGCGCAGCAAAAACCGCGCTATATGTGGATTGGTTGCTCCGATAGCCGTGTACCGGCGAACGAAATTATTGGGCTAGCCCCGGGTGAGGTTTTTGTTCACCGCAATGTGGCGAACGTCGTGGTGCATTCCGATTTGAATGTACTTTCCACCATCCAGTATGCCGTAGAAAATTTGAAGGTTGCCCACATCATGGTGGTAGGACACTACGGATGCGGAGGGGTTAATGCCGCGCTAGAAGGTAAGCGTGTGGGCTTGGTCGATAACTGGTTGCGCCATATCCGCGATGTGCGCCACCGTCACCGCCAACTGCTGTTGAGCCTGCCGGATGAAGCGCGTGCCGATGCACTATGTGAGCTTAACGCGATTGAACAAGTCGTCAACGTCACCCAAACCACCATTTTGCAAGATGCGTGGATTGGTGGGCAAGATGTGACCGTACACGGCTGCGTGTATGGTTTGCACGATGGTTTGCTGCAAGATTTGGGCATCACCGTGAAAAGTGAATCCGGCTTAACCGACATCTACAACAACGCGATTGAGATGGTACGTTCACGGGTTCGTCAGTATTAACAACTCGACTTGGGCAGCCACCCGTGCGCAGTCTTCGATATGCTGGTTGCAGACGTAGCGCATGGCGGTATAGGAAAGTGCCGCGCTGATGGCCTGCCCCGCAATCGGCACGTATTTGGCGATTTGCTTGCTGGTAAAGCGCACGCCCACGCTGCGCAGAAGCTGCAAAATCAGTTCTTTGGTGATGGCGCTTCCGATCACGGTTGAACCGACCATTTGAATCGCCTTGAAAGTCAGCGCCTTGCGTGAGGGGGATAGGGCTTCAATCTGCGCCTCGGTCAGCCCAAAGGTGTGGTTGATTTCTTGAATCAACTGCATCAACAAGGTGATATCGGCGGCAATATCCAACCCCGGAATCGGAATCAGCGAAACCCCCGCCGACCAAATCGCCTTTTTCGCCACCCGTTCGCGGCATTTTTCGATGCGTGGGTCTATTGTTGATGTATCGTTTTTCATGGTGTCTCTTTCAGTTTGACAATCCGCTCCAAGCCTTCTCCAACCGTTTCACGCTAATCGGCTG
>CALMCD010000425.1 GCA_937863075.1 uncultured Rhodoferax sp.
TTTTTTCAAATCTGCCGTTTTGGACTCTATTTCTTTTTTGGCTTGAATCGCGTTTTCCATCATATTCAATGCTGAAATTCGCGCTTGGTGTTGAATTTCCAATGCTTTGGCTTGTTCCGCACTGCGCATCACCATGCTTTCACGCAATGCTTGCTCGCGTTCACGAATGGCTTGGAGCAGATAATTAAAACCTTCCATCAACTGCCCCAACTCGTCTTTGCGTGTGACGGTCAAAAGGTCGATTAAGTGATTCGATCGCACCATTCCAGCAAGATAGGCGATATTTTTGATGGTGGTAAAAATGGGCTGCATTTCTCTCTTTAGAATCCACCACGTCAATAATCCAGTGAATGTAGTCAATAGAAGCACAACCAAAAAAATTTGATTTTGTAAGTTCTTAAATGGGTGAGATGCTTCTATTTCCGATAGATTGCCAAATATCACCCATTCCGTACCCGGAATTTTGTGCAGTGCGGTATAGATTTTTTTCTCATTATTGATGGTAATAATATCAATTATATTCAATGCACTATCTTGATTGCTACTATCCACTACAACGATATTATTTTTTACATCTACTATCTTGTAACCACCATTTTTGCCCAAATCCGGTGGCGTAAGGATATTCAAGAAATTGGCTTGATTCAAATTGTTGATTCCAATCACCGCACCGATGGGCAAGCCATTGGCATCATTGATAGGGCTGGCTACAAACAAGGCGGGCGCATTTTGAACGGTGTAAAAAAAGGGTACGCCTATCTCTGTTGTGCCTTTGTTGAGGACTTTAGCGATGGATTCAAAATTCATCCAACGAATATCTTGGCGCAAATTAGAAATCGGAGAGGAAGCCAACGATGCTCCTTTGTTATCCACAATCACAATGCCGCCATTGAAAATAAGGCTGACTAGTAAGGGCCTTGATTCTAATAAGCGTTGTAATGCAGCTGCATCTTTCATGTTACCATTTTTACCAATATCGCTGGCAATAAATTGGGTAGACGCAATGCGCTTTTGCAATTCAGAATCTACCCTTCGTGCAATGAACGAAGTAGCATCATCTATATGTTTCTTGATATGATTTTCATCATTGATTTTAACAATATAGATTATATAAGCAGAAGAAACAGACATGCACACCACAAAAAATGCCACAATAAATAGTGTGACACGATTTTTGATAGACCAATTTCTTAACATGGTTCCCGATAATGTTCGGCAATGGCGACAAAATCGCCATAATGTTGTAAGAAGGTATCTGTCATATCAGGGTCAAAATGCCGTCCACGTCCTTCGGCAATAATATCCCTTGCTTGTGATGGCGACATAGCGGGTTTGTAGACACGAGCAGAAATCAGGGCATCAAATACATCGGCAACCGCCATTAAACGCGCTGAAATGGGAATAACATTCTCTTTCAAGCCTTCGGGGTAGCCACTTCCATCCCATTTTTCATGGTGGTAGTGGGATATTTCTTTGGCAATCTCTAAGAAAGGTAATTTTTTATCCAAATCACGCTCGGCCATTTCTAGGGCATCACTACCCAATTTCGCATGGGTTTTCATAATTACCCATTCTTCGGGCGTGAGTTTTTCGGGCTTCAGTAGGATATGATCGGGAATTCCCACTTTACCAATATCGTGCAAGGGTGCTGATTGGCTTAATAGTTCAATATAAGTAGGAGTCAAAATATCCCTAAAGCGTGGATGATTTTGGAGTTTAGAAGCCAACAACCGCACATAACCCTGTGTGCGCAAAATATGGTTGCCCGTTTCAGGGTCCCGCATTTCAGCCAGATGCGCCAACGCGCGGATGCTGACACGTTGAATCATGTCATTTTCCGCCATGCGCTGCTTGACTTCGGCTTCTAATCCGGCATTGCGGTTTTCCATCCAACGGCGGGCGGCTTGTAGCTCCAGTTGCATCCGCACCCGTGCCATTACCACCAGCGGGCGGATGGGTTTGGTGATGTAATCTTCAGCACCCAAGTCTAGGCCGAATTCTTCGTCCTTGGCTTGAATCATGGCTGTCAAAAAAATCACGGGAATGTGTCGGGTGTCGGTGGCATGGCGCAATTTTTTGAAGACGGTAAAACCGTCCATGCCCGGCATCATGACATCCAACAAAATCAAGTCGGGTCGATTGTTTCCACTGGCAAGGCGCAGGCATTCTTCGCCCGAATTGGCGGCCAAAATGCGGTAGCGCGGTCTCAACAATTCGTTAAGACAGTACAAATTCTCCGGTGAGTCATCAACAATCAAGATGGTAGATTGACTGTGTTCTTTCATGACTACCCCTTTTTATTATCAAACATGGCCACAATACCAATAGTTCCCGAAATGCCTGAAAAACAGACTCCCGATGCTGCAAAATTACTAGCAACAGGTATCATCCTCGCCATGATTGGAGCCATCGCCTTCAGTGGTAAGGCCATTATCGTCAAACTGGCGTACCGCTACGGTGTAGATGCCATCACGCTCATCATGTTACGCATGGTTTTTGCCCTTCCATTCTTTCTAGCGATGAGTTGGTGGGCAAAAAAATTACAAAAATCGCAAAAAGATGAAAAACTGCACAGTTCTTACTCTTTAACGCGCAAAGATTGGATCGGCATTGTCGGCTTAGGCGTTTCCGGCTATTACTTGGCGAGCTTTCTGGATTTTGCGGGGTTGCAATATATCACTGCCTCTTTAGAGCGTCTCATTCTGTACCTTAACCCCACCTTGGTGCTGTTATTGGGTTTGATCTTTGCGAAGAAGGCCATTCACCGTTCCCAGTTGGTGGGGATGTTGATCAGTTACACAGGGGTTTTACTGGTATTCGGCAAGGAAACTTTGTTGCAGGGTTCGGATGTGATTTTGGGGTCGGCGTTGGTATTTGGCAGTGCAATCAGTTACGCCATTTACCTTTTCTTTAGCGGCGAGATGGTGCAACGTATTGGTTCGATGCGGCTGGTCGGGTTAGCGACCTCGGTGGCGTGTGTGCTGTGTATCCTCCAATTTGTGCTGCTGCGCCCGCTGGAATCGGTGTTACTGGTTCCGATGCCCGTGATTACCCTCTCGATTTTCAATGCCATTGCGTGTACCGTTGTACCCGTCATGCTGGTGATGATGGCGATTGAACGCATAGGCTCCGGTCTTGCAGCACAAGTGGGCATGGTAGGCCCGATGTCCACGATGGCAATGGGCGTGCTGCTGCTGGATGAACCGCTATCCGCCGGATTGGTTGCCGGAACGCTCTTGGTATTAGCGGGCGTTTTTGTGGTGGTGCGGCGTTAGTTTTGAAGATTTTTTATAGATTCCTTTATAGATTCTTTTATGTACCCCCATCTTTTTACCCCCCTGAATCTGGGTTTTACCACCCTGAAAAATC
>CALMCD010000426.1 GCA_937863075.1 uncultured Rhodoferax sp.
TCGTCATCAAAAACCCCAATGCCACCACCACTTGCGGCTGTGGCTCATCGTTCTCTTGAACGCGCCCCTGATTGATTTGCTAAACGACGACCCCAGTTCATTCCGGGTCGTTCAATCCACCAGTAGCTCAAGGTGGATAGCAGCAAGGTCAACGCAATGCTGACAACCAACCCCACCAAACCTTCCAAGCCCAATGACTGCCGCACCCATAGCAATACGGGGAAGTGGCACAAATAAATGGAAAACGATACTTCAGAAATAAAGAAAGATATTTTCGACTGGAGTGGTTTAGCTAAAATTGCAGCTACCATCAAAAACGACAAACCCAATCCCGTGATAAAAATAGGATTGATGTCAATATAATACGGTTTCATTAAAAATATAAAAATAGCCAACAGCATTGCCGTGAATATATTGACTCTCTCACCCAACCACTGCCGATTACAATAAATAAAAGCACCCATCACAAAGAAGCAAAATTGCACTGGAAAGCTATTGATGATGAAAAGGTAGCGCATTTGCCAATTACTTTGCACTTCTGAATAAATAAAATCCAGTTTCCCTTGGGATGCTATCACCACAAAAATAGTTGATAGAATAATAGAAGCAACCAAGAATCTCAGGGTAATTTTTTTCCAGAAAATATAAATAAGTGGTACGCAGAGATACCAAAACAATTCGACTGTCAACGTCCAAGTCACATGCAGCACATCAAAATGAATCAATGCCGTTGGGAAAACCTGCTGCAAGAGCGTGAGATTTGCAATGAAATACAGTGGTTCTTTTGCCATCTGTGCTAAATTGCCATTGCTATTCCACAAGAGTACCCCGATAAAATAAAACCAGTAAGCTGGCAATATCCTAAAGGCACGATGAATTGTATATTCACGCAATGAATATTTCTGATAACTTGCAAAAATCAAATATCCGCTGATTAGAAAGAAAAGCTGGGGGCCAAACTGACCACCATAATCCCCCAGAAACGGAAAATTTCCACCAAATACCACCTGTGCATGGTGGATAAAAACCGAAACAACTGCCAATGAACGCAAGAAATCGATATTATTGTGTGGTCGTTGTGTAAAAAACATTTGTACCTTTTATGTATACCCATTGCCCGCTGATTATTGACATTGCTAACACGGTTTTAACAGATATTGACCGACTACGCCTTCAACATCCCTTAGTGGGCGGTTTGATTCTATTTGGGCGCAACTGGCAAAACCGTACCCAACTCACGGCATTGTGCCATGCCGTCAAAGCCATTCGACAAGATTTACTCATTTGTGTGGATCACGAAGGTGGGCGGGTACAGCGTTTTAGAACCGATGGCTTTACCCATATCCCCCCCATGCGAACGCTGGGTGATAGCGTGGAAACATCCGGTTTACCCGTAGCCATGCGCATGGCTACTCAATGGGGTTACACCCTCGGTTCCGAGTTGATTGCCTGTGGTGTGGATTTCAGTTTCACGCCCGTACTGGATTTGGATTACGGAGAAAGCAGTGTGATCGGCGATCGTGCTTTTGCCCGTAGCCCCGAAACAGTCACCGTTCTCGCCCAAAGCCTGATGCACGGATTGCTCCAAAGCGGTATGGCAAACTGTGGCAAGCACTTCCCCGGGCATGGGTTTGTACAGGCCGATTCGCATATTGCCATTCCCGTGGACAACCGCCCCTTGGATGCTATTCTGGTGGAAGATGCAGCGCCTTATGGTTGGCTTTCGCCTTCGCTCACCAGTGTGATGCCCGCCCATGTGATTTATCCGGCGGTGGATTCGCGCCCAGCTGGTTTTTCACGCACCTGGCTGCAAACAATTTTGCGCGAACAACTGGGGTTTACGGGTGCAATTTTCAGCGACGATTTGTCGATGGAAGGGGCGCGTAGCCTAGACGGTCAACCCATTAGTTTCACCGAAGGTGCGATCGCTGCCCTGAATGCCGGATGCGATATGGTGCTTTTATGCAACCAATCGCTGGTAGATGGGGGCGCAGCAATCGACACGCTGATTGCGGAGCTGGACGCTGCGCAATCGCAAGGCTTGTGGCAAGCGTCTGCGACAAGCGAGCGGCGGCGGCTCGCTTTATTGCCTCAGCGCAAAACCACTTGAAAATTAACGCAGGCTAGCGATGTAGTCTGCGACCGCTTTGATTTCGCGGTCATTCAATTTGGCTGCCACATCCGTCATCTGGGTGCTATTGGCGCGTGAGCCATCACGGAATGCCTTCAACTGGGCTTCGGTGTATTCGGTGTGCTGACCTCTGAGGCGGGGGTACTGGGCTGGAATGCCAGCGCCCGTAGGACTATGGCAACCCGAGCAAGCAGGAATTTGACGTTCCATCACGCCACCTTGGTAAATCTTTTTACCGAGCGCGATCTGTTTTTTATCTTCCGATACCGCTGCGGTAGGGGCTGCTTTTTTGGCGGCAACGAAATACGACACGTTTTTCATGTCTTCATCCGAGAGGGCGGCGGACATACCCTTCATGATTTCGTTGGCACGCTTGTCGGTTTTGAATTCTTGCAATTGCTTGATCAAGTATTCAGGATGTTGTTGTGCCAGTGAAGGGAAAGTGGGCGCAGGAGAATTTCCATCTGCACCGTGGCAAGCAGCACAAACTGCAAAGCCAGCTTCACCCTTGGCCAAATCAGGCTTGTTGGCGGCTGGTGCGGCGGCTGCGGGAGCGGCTTTTTCTTCCGATGCAAAGGAGAGCAAAGGGGTAGCAACAAGGGTTGCGGCAACGATTACGTGTGAAATGAGCTTCATGGTGCAATTACAGTGCAGTAGATTGTCGGGGAGGCAAAACAGTGCCATTCTACAATGGGAGCTAATGACTATCCCTAATACCCCCCCCTCCAAGCCGATTGACTCCGAGCAAAGCTCTAGCGCACGCACTGCGCTGGGGTGGTTGCACACAGCCAAATTCTTGACTACCGCCCCGCAATTACACTTTCTGCCACCGCTTGAAGTGCCGGAAATTGCGTTTGTAGGACGCTCCAATGCAGGGAAATCGACCTGCATCAACACGCTCACGCAGCAAAATCAGCTGGCTTTTGCCTCGAAGAGACCCGGGCGCACCCAGCATATCAACCTGTTTAGCCTCGGCAAACAAGGCGTGATGGATGCCGTTTTGACCGATTTACCCGGCTACGGTTACGCCGCCGTTCCCAAACAAGACAAAATTCGCTGGCAGCAAGTGATGGCAAATTATTTGGTCAGCCGCAAAAATCTCATGGGCATTGTGCTGATGTGCGACCCACGCCACGGTTTAACCGAATTGGATGAGGTGTTGCTCGAAGTCATCCGCCCGCGTGTGGAAGAAGGATTGAAATTCCTCATCATCCTCACCAAAGCCGATAAATTAACGCGCTCAGAGGCCGCTAAGGTGCTTCAAATCACCAAACTGCAAGCGGGTGGGGGGGAGGTACGCTTATTCTCCGCCACGAAGCGCCAAGGCATTGAAGATGTCGCCCGCTTGCTGTGGGATTGGGCGCATCCTCAATCATCGACTTCGGAAAACAATTCATCTGCCGTTAATTCCAGCCCCACACTGGCAAGCGAAACCGATTCGCCCCGCGCAAACGGATGAAGCACCCACAAACCATCGCCGCCCTTGCGGTAACCGTCGATGGTGCGGGTGTCGATGTCAATGAGTATGTATTCTTCCAAGCTCGGCAGATTGCGGTAGTGGGCGAATTTCAAACCTCGGTCGTATGCCGCCGTACTGGGCGATAAAACTTCTGCCAACAATTTCGGCTCCGATTTCACACTGGCGCTGCTGGCATCTTTCGCGCTGCAAGTAACCAGCACATCGGGATAAAAATAGCAGTTGCTCGCCTCAACCTGCAAGCGCATATCGCTCATGTAGGTACGGCAGGGGCTACCGCGTAAATGTTGGCGCAGGGCAAATGCCAAATTCATGCTGACCGTGATGTGTTTATCTTGTGCGCCAGCCATCGCAAACACGTCAAACACTTCGCCGTTAATGTACTCATGGCGCTCGGTTTGCTCGGCTTCCCATGCCAAATATGCTTCCGGCGAAATAAAAGGAACGTGTGCAGGTTGTGCCATAAGAACTCCTGATCAACAAAATATCAATACGGGGGCGTTTCCCCATTCGGGCGGTCTTTAAAGCGCCGATGCACCCAATAATACTGGGTGGGCATGGTGTTGATGTAGGCTTCTAGCTGGGTGTTCATAAAAGCCGTATCCGCCACCGCATCGTTGGTAGGAAAATTTCTCCACGATGCTATTACTTCAATAGCATAACCTTGTTCTGTCATGCGCGAAATAACGGGTACGACCTTGGCCTTGCCCAATTTGGCAAAGCGGGAAAGCGAAGGAATCGTAGCCGCTGGCACGCCATAAAACGGCACAAAAACCGATTCGCTGGGGTCAAAATTCATATCCGGTAAAAGGTACAACGCCAAACCATCTCGCAGCCCCGCCACGATGGAACGCACACCCGCCCGCACGCCGTCCACCCGCCCGAAAATCGGCGTTGTGCCAAATCGGATGCGCCCTTCGTATATCCAGTTATCGACCACGGGGTTGGATTGCTTCGTGTAAATACCCGAAAACCGACGGTTAATTTGCAGCGTAAGCGCCGTCCAGCCTGCATCGAGTGCTACAAAATGCGGAGCAAATATCACCGTGGGTTCATCCCCTTCCAGCTCCTGCACCGCACCGGTAAGGTGTAAACGCTTTTTCAATAATGCGGGCGATGCGTGCCATAACCAACCTCTATCGAGCCAACTTTGCATCACGTACACAAACACCTCGCACGCACGCGCCTGCCGCTCGGCCTCCGACCACTGTGGAAAACACAGCCGAAAGTTAGTCAAAACAATTCGGCGGCGCGAGGCCAATAAACGGTAAGCCATTCGCCCCAGCATCTTGCCAATCCAACGCAAAATCGGGAGCGGCAAGCGTGCCAGTAAACGGGTAAGGAGTAAAAAGAATCGGGT
>CALMCD010000427.1 GCA_937863075.1 uncultured Rhodoferax sp.
CTTGATGTTGTGCGGAAATATGCGCGTAACCAGGCAATCGACCAACGAGCAGAACGAGTTGAGGCAGTTACGCTGGAAGCACTGCAAACACTCGCCCCACGCGGTACAAAACTGGCGGGCGCAATTGTTGAGCAGGCAAAGGTGAAGGTACTCGAAGAGATACCACCTGCACCATCACCCGCGCCAGTGCAGGCGAAACAGTACAGCCCGCGTTACGTGCCAGCCGATGAATCAGATCGGCTGGTAACGCAGCGGGTGACGCTGACTGCTTGGCAATGGAATCTACTGTCTCGGTTGGGAGACGGAGATTGGGAACGTGGGCTGAAGCGACTCTTGGAAAGAGTCGCAGAAACAGAGTAGAAGCATAAAAAAGGTGCGCTTGCCAAAGCCAGGAAGCACAACAAGCGCACCCAAACAAAGCGCAGCAGAGCTACGGCTTCGCTGCCAATTCTATAGGCTTTTCCACTTTTTTACAACTGGCGAAAAGTAGGAAAAGCCTTACGAGGAATCGACAATGCAGAGAGCACGCATTGCAATCGCCTTGTTGGCGGCAGGATTAATACTATCGTACCCAGGTCTCGGCGAAATTATCGACCAACTTCTCGCCGCGGCTAACACCACTGCCGGGCTCTGCCTGGGCGGTGTCGTCATCGCCCTCATCATCACACTGGGTACGGTTATGGTTTCACTTGTCGCACAATGGCGCGGCATGATCAACGACCAGAATCGCCCGGTGGATGGATCCTACCCATTGCAACGCGTGCGAAACCGCGACGGCAGCACAACCATTGTCGTGCCAGATAACATCTACGATGTTGGCGTGCGCGTGCTACCCAACGGCGAAGTCGTGGCGCTCTCTCAGAATATCCCCATGCCGCTCTTCGCTTCATTCCGCGCCGCTGTCGAAGGCAAGCACCGCGTGCAAGCTGCTATCCCCGGTGACAAAGTTTATACGTCCTCTGGTGGCGGATGGCTCAGTCGCTTCCTGGGCAGGAATGGGCGCGGAAGTAGCGCAGCTATCGCCCCGCCACGCGTCACCGCTCCGATGGCACGACTGGCTGCGGGTGCCTACGACAAGCACCCGCGCCAGGTTGTCGATTCCACTGCATACTCGGTTCCGACTC
>CALMCD010000428.1 GCA_937863075.1 uncultured Rhodoferax sp.
CTGAAAGCCGGGGCATGCGTTATCTGCTGCATACAACCACGGCGACCGGAAACCTGCTCGACTGCCTTGCGCCCAGTCCACCATATAGCCAATGCGCTCGGCAATCACTTCGTTAGTTTGCAAATCAATCACTTTGAGAGAGCTACCAGCAATCCAGTATTCGCGTTCTTCGCGGGTAGAAATGTCATCGTAGGTCACACCGTAGCGGGGCAAAGCGCCGCTTGCAGGCACTCTATCGAGAACAAACTCCCGAATATTGAGGTCATAGTTCGGATTCCGCTCCAACTCGGCTTTGACATAAGGCGAACTGGTATCCTTTTGACGAACTACTTTTATTCCCCCCGTATATCGGTATCTCTGACCATCTTTAGGATCAATGGCTTCAACATAGGAATAACCCGTGCGTGGCGGTGAACCTACAACGAGAGGAACATTACGCTGGTGGTGGTAGCCACGCAGAAAGGACAAGATATATCCATCATTTGTAGAGTCATCTCCATAAGGATCACTCAACTCAAATTGGTTGTCAAAGTTCGTAGTAGTACGAATCTTCATCAAATAAATCCCCTCCACACCCTCTACCGTCTTGTGGATTTTTTCTCCGGCAATCTTGCAGCGTTCGGCAAACATGAGCTGCGCCTTGGCAAGCCTTTCACGATGTTCACTTGCACGCTGTATGGAAGGCACTAACGGGCCGATAAAAACGCACAGCGCCAGTGCAACCCCTCCAAGTTTGTTTGGCCAAGTTTCACCTTTGACCAACGCCAGCACGATTGCACCCAACATAAGCAACCAATACAAAGTGCCTATCGTTGCAAACAATCCATCGAGTCCCGCCATTTTTAACATCTGATTACCTTTGCCAGTTGATTTCTAGGATTGCCTTCATCACCGCCCATCTTCCTCAGTTAGGTATGGCGATGATTGTCATTTTTGATGATAAAGACGACTCAGTGAGTTCTTTACTCACTGTAGCATAGAAAAGTATTTGTTCATTAGAATATACATTTTTATGAATTAAGTGATCTTTTTACAGTACTACTTCATACCAGCACGACGTGAACCAAAGCGAACTCGCCCGCACGCTCGATACGGTGGTCGAAGATTGCGTGAATGCAGTCGGCGTGGATTTGAACACCGCCAGCGTGCCGTTGTTGGCGCGGGTTTCGGGGTTGTCGAACACGGTGGCGAAAATGTGGTGCGCTGGCGCGAATCCAACGGGGCGTTTCAAAATCGGCAAGATTTATTAAAAGTTACTGGTTTGGGCGCGAAAACCTTTGAACAAGCGGCGGGATTCTTGCGCATTCGCGGTGGAAATAACCCGCTGGACATGACGGGCGTTCACCCCGAAACGTATCCGGTCGTGGAAAAAATCATCGTGCAAACCGGAAAACCCATCGCCGACATCATGGGGCGTGCCGATGTGCTGCAAAAACTGCGTCCTGAAGCGTTTGCCACCGAGAAATTCGGCGCGGTGACGGTCAAAGACATTTTGGGCGAACTCGAAAAACCCGGACGCGACCCGCGACCCGATTTCAAAGTGGCACGTTTCAACGACGGCGTGAACGACATCAAAGACCTGAAAGAAGGCATGATTTTGGAAGGCACGGTCAGCAACGTGGCGGCGTTTGGCGCGTTTGTGGATTTGGGCGTGCACCAAGACGGGCTGATTCACGTCAGCCAACTGGCGCACAAATTCGTGAGTGATGCGCGGGAAGTGGTGAAAACGGGCGACATCGTGAAAGTGCAAGTGCTGGAAGTGGACGTGCCGCGCAAACGCATTTCGCTGACGATGAAGCTGGGCGAAAAGCCGAAAATGCCGAATCAGCCCGCGAATTTCAACGGTAATAACCGCCACAACGGTAAACCGCACCCCAAAACGCCCACCCCGCCGCCGATGGCTTCGGCTATGGCTTCGGCGTTTGCTAAATTGAAGAAGTAACTCCAATCCTTTGAACAATCCTTACGGGATGCTTAAATATCCCGTGGGTTATTAGAGTAGAAGTTAAATTTTCCGTAATTTTTTGCTATAGAATGGAACCGAGGGTTAACACCTAAGAATTTCTTAAGGCTTTTTTCTCTATGTTTGACGCAAGTCAATGTGTTTGTCTTAAAGGAGTGTTTTATGTTTGGCTTTCTCGCCTCATTCTTTGGTTCTAATGTGCAAGATACGGATAGCACCTTGTCCGCAGAGATGGCGCGTGCTGCGGATGAGTTGGATATTGAAACGGCCATCGCATCCCATGCAAATTGGAAATTGCGTTTAGAACTTTATCTATCGGGTACTTCTCAAGAAGCATTTACCCCCGCTATTGTTTGTTCCGATAACCATTGTGATTTAGGTCGCTGGATTCACGGCAAAGGCACAACCCACCTCGGAAAATATCCCGGTTTTAGTGCATTACGGACGCACCATAAAATGTTTCATTTGGCGGCCTCCAATGTTATTTCTTTGATGCAAGCGGATCAAAAACTGGAAGCGAAAAAAGTCCTTACGACGCAATTTACTGAAATTTCAGCAAAAGTTTTGGGTGATTTGCAATTGATGCACAAAGTGGTAGAAAACCATAAAGTGCATTGAGTTTTTTATTTTCCCAAAAAAAATCGCTAACACCGATGAAGGTATTAGCGATTTTTTAATTTCGGATTGGGTTTATTAATCCAGCAACGATAAATCCCGTACCGCACCTTTATCGGCGGACATCACCAGT
>CALMCD010000429.1 GCA_937863075.1 uncultured Rhodoferax sp.
GCCCTCAACCGCGATGCCCAGATTCCTCAAGCCACGCTGTAAATGCGTGGTTACTGGAACGAGATGCACGCCAAGTTTGGAATGCAAATCCCTCAAGCCACGCTGTAAATGCGTGGTTACTGGAACGATATTGCCGCATTAACCTGCGGGGTAAAAGCCTCAAGCCACGCTGTAAATGCGTGGTTATTATTAGCGGTAAACCGTTATTTTCTAGGAGATGGGTATGCAGCACACCCTTTATAAAACCGACATTGTGGCGTGGGCTAATCAACAAGCTGCGCTGCTTCGCGCGGGGCAATTAACCGAGCTGGATTTGTTCAATATCGCCGAGGAGATTGAAGACGTGGGCAAAAGCGAACAGCGCGAACTCGCCAATCGCATGGCGGTACTTTTAATGCACTTGCTGAAATGGCAATTCCAGCCCCGTTTTCGCGGTGCAAGCTGGGAAAACACCATTCGCCACCAACGAAACAAAATCCACCGCCGTTTGAAAAGCACACCGAGTTTGAAACCATTATTACAAGATGAAGATTGGATTCAAGACGCTTGGGAAGACGGCGTAGATGGTGCAAGCATGGAAACAGGGCTCACCAATTTTCCAGAAACCTGCCCGTGGTCAATGGAACAAGTTTTAATAGAAGGCTGGATGCCGCAATAAGCCACGCATTAAATGCGTGGTTACTATTTTTTTGATAGCTGCTTATGCAGTATCCACGGGCGTTAGAACGGGTTTTTATATTGCAGCAGCAAACCCTTGTGGAATAAAGCGGGGGATGCTGATAAAGCGTTCGGTATTTTGTCGGGCTTGCCATAAATCGACTGCTTGCTGCATATTGAGCCAACTTTCCGCACTTGTGCCGAGTAATTTTTCAAGCCGCAACGCCATATCACCCGATACCGCCCTGCGTTCATGGAGCAAGTCGCTCAACGTCACGCGCGACACGCCCAGCAGTTCCGCCATGCGTGTTTGGGTGATGCCTAAACTGGGTAAAACGTCTTCACGCAGCAATTCACCTGGGTGCGTGGGTTTGCGGTTGGGGTTGCGTAGGGTTTGCATGGTGATAATCCTTCTTAGTGATAGTCTTCAAGATTGACGGCTTCGGCGTTACTTCCATTGAATCGGCTTCACATTACAAAAAGATAGCATCAAAAGGAGAAATAGCAAACAATGTTTCGCTCCCCCGAACAAAAATA
>CALMCD010000430.1 GCA_937863075.1 uncultured Rhodoferax sp.
TTGGCTCTGTGAAAACAGAACGTATGTTTGTTTTCTAAATCCTATCATGTGCGATAGGAAAAATCAATCGAAACTTTCAAAATCAATTTGTTTTGTAATTTCACCTACATTATATATGATTTTTATAAAGTAAACTATAAATACAATTCACATTTTATTCAAGGGTTCTCATGAAATTCTCAATTCTTCAACCGACGCTCAAGCAAGCCCTCGCCCTGGCAGGTGCGCACATCAGCAGGGGCGGTCTCTGGGGTATGGTCGCAATTGAAGCGACCGAAAGCAACGGGTTGCGCATATCGGCGCGTGATCAAGACTCTGGCGTCAACTGCTTCATGTCTGCCACGGTCACGCGCTCCGGTGGCATTTTACTGCCAGAAAAGCTGCTCGCTGAATTGGTGGGCAATCTTCCACCTGAACGGGTAGATTTTGAACTCGACGAGAGGACGAGTCGAGTCTCAATCTCATGCCACCGTTCGGTGGCGACAATTCCAGGCGTTTTACTGTCGGATGGGTTTCCATTGCGCTCTCAATACGCGGCAGGCAAGCCTTTCACGACCAAAGAGCCAGAGAAGGGGGCGAAGCTGGCGGTCTTTGGTATTGAATCGCTGCGCAAGGCGATTGAGGTAACCGCATTCGCCGCGTCAGACGATGAGTCTCGCCCAACGCTGACGGGTGCCGATGTGAGCATTAGCGGCATCGCCGCAAAGTTCGCCACAACAGACGGGTTTCGCCTCGCCGTCACCCAAGTGCAACTAGAACAGGAGTTCGGCGAACAGTCCAGGGTTATCATCCCCGCCAGTCGTTTGGGTCGGTTGGCGAAGGTCATCGCCCTGGGCGAGCAGGGCAGCCGGGTTGACATGCTCTTCACAAGCAACTGGGCGCTCTTCACCGTCCAGTGTAGCGAAAAGTCGGCGCTCTCGATTGTAGAAGTGGAAATGTCGTTGATCGATGCGAAATTCCCCGACTACAACGCCATCATCCCGAAATCGTCAAACATCGGCATTCGTGTTGTGCGCGACGAGTTGAAAAAGGCTTTGCGCGTGACGGGGCTTTACGCACGCGACAACGCCAACATTGTCACTTTCGCAATCGGGCACGGGCAATTGAAATTGCTGGCAAAGTCGTTTGAGACTGGCGATTGCTCGGTTGAAGTGGAGTTGCGAGAATGCGACAGTGCCGAGCACTTGTCAATTGCATTCAATTTTAAGTTATTGGCGGATTATCTGGACCGTGCCGACGCGGAATTGTACATGCAGTTCACGAGTGCGACACGTCCAGCAAAGATTAGTTCGGCGTACAGTCGTGATGATAGCAGTTTTTACATCATTATGCCGATGCAGCCGAAGTA
>CALMCD010000431.1 GCA_937863075.1 uncultured Rhodoferax sp.
ACCACCATCGCTTCCAGTCCGGTGGTGGTGCAGGGTATTTTGAAGGCGAAGACGATAGAGGCCGGAGCCAACCACACCTGCGCGATTACTGGCATGGGCGCAATGCAATGCTGGGGGGCGAATAAATACGGTCAGTTGGGCAATGGAGGTTCTACGGATAGCCCCATTCCCGTAACGATGAACGAGGTCAGCAATGTGCTGGCGGTACTGACGGGTTATTACCATTCGTGTGCCGTGTTAGCGGATGGAGGGGTTAAGTGTGCGGGTGAAAATACCTACGGTCAGCTTGGCAGCGGCAATACCGATAGTTTGGTTGCCAAGGCGGTTATGAATCCCGCTGCATCCATTCCCTTTAGTTGGAAATTGCCTGCTAAACCCTCGGCATTGAACCTGAGTGGTTCTACGCTGCTGCAAGCATCGGGTAGCACGCTGCTGGTGGCGAAAGTCAGCTACAGCGATAACACGGTAAAACCCACGCCTGTGATTTGGCGCAGTTCCAATCCCTTGGCGGCAACGGTGAGCCCAGCGGGGATGCTGACAGCAGGTGCGGTGAAAACCGATACCCCCGTCACCTTGACCGCTACCTTTACCGAAAATGGGGTGACGGTACAGTCCACCATCCAAGTCACCATTACGGCGACCCCAATGGCATTGACCGATTTGCAGTTTGTGGGCATGAAAACCAGCGTGCAATCCAAAGGGCAAATGCGTTTGGTGTTGAATGCCACGTATTCCGATGGTTCGATCAAACCCGTATTGGCGAGTAGCTATGCACTTTCCAATAACGCGCTGGGGCAGGTGAATCTGGCACGCGGCGTGCTGAACTTGGAATCCGTCACTACCGATACCCCGCTCACGATTACCGCCACGTATACCGAACGCGGTGTGACCAAAACCACCAGTGCCTCCATGACCATTGTGGCGGCGACGGCAACCCTTTCCCGCATGACGTTGGTTGGGACACAAGCGACTTTGATGGCGGGTCACAGCATTGATTTATCGGCACAGGGTTTGTATAGCGATGGTTCTCGTAAAGTGGTGAGTGCCACCTGGAAATTGGTGGGAACCGCAGCAACCATCTCCAGCACCGGTACTTTGGTGGCGAAGGATGTGACCAAGGATACCCCCGTGACCGTGACCGCCAGTTACACCAATCCATTGGGTGTGACGGTGGAAGCCGAATACGTCATTTTGATTCAACCCATGACTTCACAAACACCATCGTATGTTGCACCAATTCGGGCGGAGGTGGAGGCAACGGGCTTGCGTTCCGATTTTGGGTTGGCGTTTTGGAGTACCTTGGATTTAAGCACCGCCACCAGCACCGCAACCCGCAGCAGCATTGCCCCCCGCACGACGACCACCACGTCATCGGGCTACAACATGTACATTGCCGCCTTGGTTCCGGGTGGTAGTTTGGTGACTACCTCGACCCTGTTCTTCTTGAACCGGAGCGCCCAATGGCAATTGGCGAGTTTCCCGCTGCCCGAATACCTATCGGGTGTTTCGGATAACAGCACGCAGTGGGTGGAACTTTTCGACCATCTGGATTCCAATTTGATTACCGGAACCCAGTTCTTTGTCGGCTACGGCACTTCGGATACCGAGATGGTGGAGTCGGGTCGTTTCCAAATGGTCTACCAACTGCAATAATTCCAACCCATGAATACACCCATTCACCTTCCCCATTACCCGACCAGCCAACTTCGCATCCACCAGTTTTCCGCGCTTGAATCCGGTGCGGCGTTGATTGTGCTGGGTGCGGTGCATGGCAGTGAAATTTGCGGCCCCCGCGCCATTGAACGCATCGTGCAAGAATTGGATTCTGGCGCGTTGCAACTGGTGCGAGGGCGCGTGACGTTTGTTCCGGTGACCAACCCGCTGGCATACCAAAAAGGACAGCGCAACGGCGACCGCAATTTGAACCGCAATTTGCGCCCCACCGCCACCCCCCAGGATTACGAAGATCATATCGCCAACGTGCTGTATCCCTTGCTGGGTGCGCATGACGTGCTATTAGATTTGCACTCCTTCCAATCGCAGGGCGAACCGTTTGCGATGCTGGGGCCTATCAATAACACAGGTTCTTTAGAGCCTTTTACCCACGCCGCCGAAGAACAAGCCTTGGTTTTGCGATTGGGCGTTCGGCGCATTATGGAAGGCTGGTTAAGCACGTATGCCGAGGGCGTAAAAGAACGTATGCGCCGCACCCAAAACGCCAGTGCCAGCGAACGCGCCCAGCTCCTTAGCACCGACCCCAGCTATGGCATCGGAACCACCGAAACCATGCGCAGCCAAGGCGGATACGCGCTCACGCTGGAATGTGGCAACCACGCCGACCCCGCCGCGCTGGAGGTGGCGTACCGTGGCATTCGCAACACCTTAGCGCACTTGGGGCTGGTGGACGATGCCCCTCCCGCCGTGCAAGCATCCCCTGAATTTTTGCGCCTCGCCCAAGTGATTGACCGTTTGCACGTTGATGACACATTTGCCAAAGCGTGGTCAAGCTACGATCCGCTGCGGGCGGGCGATGTCATCGGTACGCGCCACGATGGAACGCCCGTCGTTGCACCAGCGGATGGGTATATCGTCTTTCCCAATTCGACCACGACCGTCGGCAATGAATGGTTTTACTTTGCCCAGCCTAGTGCGCGGGATTTGGGGGCGTAGAAGGCCGCAGTACCCCATACGCCAGCAATCCCAAGCCCAAGCCCCAGCACGCGGAACCCAATCCCAATAAAGAAATGTTGGACGACGTGACGATAAAGGTCACCAAGGCGGCTTCGGCTTCTTCGGGTTGGTTGACGGCGTTGGTAAGTCCGCTTTGGATCGCGCCCAGCAGTGCCAAGCCCGCTACTGTTGCGACCAAGGCAGACGGCAGGTACAGAAACACACCCGTCAGCACACCCGCAAAGCAGCCTGAAACCGCATAAAACACGCCCGAAGCCACGCCGCCGATCCAACGCTTTTCTGGCTTTGGATGCGCTTCTTCGCCCGTGCAGATGGCGGCGGTGATGGCGGCAAGGTTGACACCGTGCGCTCCCAAAGGTGCGATCAATACACTGGCCCAACCGGTTCCGGCGATTAACGGGCTGGTGGGCGCGGCATAGCCGGCAGCGCGTAGCACGGCAATGCCGGGTAATTGTTGTCCGGTGAGGCTCACGATAAACAGCGGTAGCCCGATGCTCACCATGCTGCTCAAGGTGAATTCGGGGGTGATCCAGACGGGGGTTGTCCAGCTCCATTGCAAGGGCGGAATCGTTGCGTTCGCGGGGGGGGATGCCATACCGCCGATTTGCCACAACGCCACACCCATCAGCAAGCTGGCAACCACGGCATAGCGCGGCGAATGGCGTTTAACCCCTAAATACGCCACAAACATCAACGCCACCAGCCAGCCCGAACCCGTTGCCTCGTGGCGTGCTGCGCCAAAAGCATCCACCCCAAAGCGCAACAAAATGCCCGCTAACATGGCGGCGCATAGGCTTTTGGGGATGTGGTGCATCAGCCGCTCGAACACGCCGGATATTCCCACCAACACCATCGCCAATCCGCAGACCATGTATGCCCCTACTGCCTCGGCGGGTGAAACGGTAATCAACGCGGTTGCCAATAATGCCGCGCCCGGGGTGTTCCATGCGCAGAGTATGGGCATACGATAACGCCAACTCATCCCCATACTGCACACGCCTGCACCGACCAATAATCCACCAATCCATGACGTTAATTGCGTCGGTGACCAGTGTGCCACCTGCGCGGCTTGCATCACAATTAACAGCGGCCCTGCGTAGGAAATAAAGGTCGCAATAAAAGCGGCTAATACGGGCGGAAAAATATCCTTGAAAATATATTTGAAATTTTTCATACATTCCCTTATTTACGGGATAAAAAGACGGTCAAAATCACCGCGATACCAAAAATCCACACGGTTTGATCGGGTTGCTCTCCCAATAAAGGAATGGAAAAAACGATGGAGAGAAA
>CALMCD010000432.1 GCA_937863075.1 uncultured Rhodoferax sp.
CGTGTTGATTTGCACTTTGGCGATTTCCAAGTACCAATCGCAGAACTCGTTCCACACAAAATCGTAAATAATGTGCGCGACGTTATCCAAGCGGTAATCGGCAAATCCCTGTGCGACATCGGCTTCGGTTTTTTGCAGCACGGAAACAATCCAGCGGTCGGGTTGGCTGAATTCCAAATAACCGCCCGCCGCGCATTGGTCGATGGTGTGGTCGGTTAATCCGCAATCTTGCCCTTCGCAGTTCATCAGCACAAAGCGGGTCGCGTTCCAAAGTTTGTTGCAGAAATTGCGGTAACCTTCGCAGCGTTTGCTATCAAAATTGATGCTACGACCCAAGCTGGCTAAGGCGGCGAAGGTGAAACGCAGCGCATCCGCACCGTAGGCGGGAATTCCAGCAGGAAATTCTTTTTCGGTATTTTTGCGGACTTGCGGCGCGGTTTCGGGCTTGCGCAGACCTTCTGAGCGTTTGACCAGCAGCGGTGCGAGTTCAATGCCGTCAATTAAATCGACCGGATCAAGCACGTTTCCTTCGGATTTGCTCATTTTCTTGCCATGCGCATCCAACACCAAGCCGTGAATGTAAACGTGCTTGAACGGCACGCGCCCCGTGAAATGCTTGGTCATCATAATCATCCGCGCAACCCAGAAGAAAATGATGTCGTAACCCGTGACCAGCACGGTGCTGGGCAGGTATAAATCCCGATCCGATTCGCTGGTCATGGTCGAAAACGGCACGAGCGCGGAGGAATACCAGGTATCCAACACGTCAGGGTCGCGCTTCAGCGTTTTGCCGATTGCTTGGGCTTGCGCTTCGGCTTCGTTACGCGCAACGTAAACTTTGCCGTCTTCGTCATACCACGCCGGAATTTGATGACCCCACCACAATTGGCGGCTGATACACCAGTCTTGGATGTTGTTCATCCATTGGTTGTAGGTGTTAATCCAGTTTTCAGGGACGAAGCGCACATCACCGCTTGCTACGGCTTCGATAGCGCCCTGTGCAATGCTAGTGCCGCTTGGAGCGGTTTTCGTCATTGCAACAAACCATTGGTCGGTGAGCATGGGTTCAATGATTTGTCCGGTGCGGGTGCAGCGTGGAACCATCAATTTGTGCTTTTTCACTTCCACCAACAAGCCCAGCGCGTCCAAATCTTTGACGATTTGTTTACGCGCCGCAAAGCGATCCATGCCTTGGTAGACGGCGGGCGCTTCGGTGTTGATTTTGGCATCCAGCGTGAGAATGCAAATCATGGGCAATTTGTGCCGCTGACCGACTTGGTAATCGTTTTGATCGTGCGCCGGTGTCACCTTGACCACACCTGTGCCGAAGGATTTATCAACATATTCATCGGCAATCACCGGAATCGTGCGGTTGCACAGCGGCAACGTAACCTGCTGACCGATGAGGTGCGCGTAACGCTCGTCTTCAGGATGCACCATCACCGCCACATCACCGAGCATGGTTTCAGGGCGGGTTGTCGCCACCACCAAACTGCCCGAACCGTCTGCCAGCGGGTAACGAATGTGCCACAGCGAACCGTCTTCTTCTTCGCTTTCCACTTCCAAATCGGAAACGGCGCTCATCAAAATCGGATCCCAGTTCACGAGGCGTTTACCGCGATAAATCAAGCCATCGTTATACAGTTTGACAAAGGTATCGGTCACGACTTTGGAGAGGTTTTCATCCATCGTGAAGTATTCGCGGCTCCAATCCACCGTATCGCCCATGCGACGCATTTGGGTGGTGATGGTGTTGCCGGATTTTTCCTTCCACTCCCACACCTTTTTCACAAACTCGGTGCGCCCGAGGTCGTGGCGGCTGATTTTCTGCTCTTGCAACTGGCGCTCGACCACGATTTGGGTCGCAATGCCCGCGTGATCCGTTCCCGGAATCCAAGCGGTATTGAAACCTTTCATGCGGTGGTAGCGGGTGAGGCTGTCCATAATCGTTTGATTAAAGGCGTGTCCCATGTGGAGCGTGCCGGTGACATTGGGCGGCGGCAACTGAATCGCAAAAGCGGGTTGCCCGTCTTGGGGCGCGTGCGTGCCACGGAATCCGGCAATGCCGTAACCGCGTTTTTCCCATTCAGGCCCCCAGTGGGCTTCCAGCGCGGCTGGCTCGAAGGATTTAGAAAGGGATTGCAGGGAGGGTTGGGTAGTGGTGGTGGTCATTCGTTAATAATATAAATTAAAATTGTAGAAATTATTTTAGATTGTTATCTTTTCTTATTTTTATCTTCCCATGGCAATTCTTTCTTGTAACGCTTATCTTTGCAAAGGTAAGATTTTTTGCATTGATCAATATCGTTCTTTGTTTTTTCTTTGTGTTCTTCTTTACTCAGCCATTGCATATTTTCAGGTTTATCTTTCCCGCGATTCATAAGGGCTTTTTTATGATCCACTTCAAACCCCGGACATGCACCCTTTTTTTCTCCGGTACTTGGACACGGATTTTCCTTTCGGAATGCAGCCTTTTGCGTAGCATCTCTGGGAAGAGCTTGTACTATCGTTGAAAAAACGGCGATAGATAATAAAGTGGTGAATTTTTTAAGATTTTTCATGAACTATTTACCCGCTTAACTCGGCAGCCATCCATCTTGCAACACAGTTGTGATACAGGCAGCTTTCCAATATACAGCAACTTCTTCGGCACAATTGGGGTCGTAAGGTTCATCGGAGTCGGTGGCGATAGGCATATCGGTTGCTGTAGCCCCATAAGCGGTGATGTCCCTATACTTCCTCTCCTCCATTCTCCCTAATTTTAAGAGAACCCCCACACCCTCATCGGCTACCTATCTTGTTGAACTTGTACTCCCCTTTTTTACGGCAAACCAAGGTGTTTGCCAGACGCTGGTTTCGCCGTTCCAATTCCAGTTACTCCAACCATTCCAGCGATGTGTGGGGAGGGCTGGCGGCGATGTTGGTTGCTTTACCCGCAGCGGTGGCATTTGGCGTAACGGTCTATGCCGCTATCGGGGCAGAATATGCGGCGTTTGGCGCATTGGCGGGCATTTTGGGCGCGACTGCACTGGGTTTAATCGCCCCTATTTTTGGCGGAACCGACCGCCTGATTAGCGCACCCTGCGCCCCTGCCGCTGCGGTTTTATCCGCCTTTGCGATTGAACTGGTGCAGCAGGGGGTTTCGCCATCGTCCATCGTGCTGCTGATGGCGATGCTGGGGATTTTGACGGGATTCATTCAGATTTTTATCGGCTTTTTGGGAATCGGTAAACTGATTCGCTACATCCCCTATCCGGTGGTCAGTGGGTATTTGAGCGGCGTGGGGCTGATTATTATCGGCAGCCAGCTTCCCAAGCTACTGGGCGCGCCTTTGTTCTCCCCCAGCTTATGGGATGCACGGAATATGGTGATTGGCGCATCCACCATCCTAGGGATGCTCTTGGCGACCCGCATCACCAAAACCATTCCGGCGACCATTGTCGGTTTGGTGGCGGGTGGCGTGGCGTATGGCGGATTGGCGATGAACGACCCCGCCATGCTGCGGTTAGATGGCAATAAATGGGTGATTGGTTCGCTGGGTGCTTCGATTGACGGTTACATCGGGCTGCTGACCAAACGCTGGTTTGATATGGGCGAGTTAAAACTTTCACAGATTGCATCCCTGCTGGGCAATGCGCTGACGCTGGCGGCACTTTTATCCATTGACACCCTCAAAACCTGCGTGGTTCTCGATCAAATGACACGCACCCGCCATGATCCCAACCGCGAATTAACGGCGCAAGGCTTGGGGAATATCGTCGCATCCGCCATCGGTGGAATGCCGGGGGCAGGGACGATGGGCGCGAGTTTGGTGAATCTTTCCAGCGGTGCTAAAACCCGTATGTCCGGCATTTTGGAAGGTAGTTTTGCCTTTATTGCTGCCGTGCTGCTCGGGGCATTATTGGCGTGGATTCCGGTAGCGACTTTAAGCGGTGTATTGCTGGTCATTGGGCTGCGGATGATCGATACGAACCCGCTGCGGTATTTGGAATCCCGTTCTACGGTGCTGGATTTTCTGGTGGTGCTGGCGGTGGTCATTGTCGCGCTGACCGTGGGCTTGATCGCGGCTTCAGCGACGGGGGTGGCACTTTCCATCCTCCTCTTTCTGCGGGAGCAAGTGGGCGGCAATGTAATTCGGCGCAAAAGTTTAGTGAATGAACGCTCGTCCACTTGGTATCGCCCTGAAGCCGAAATGCGAACGCTCAAACAAAAGGGCGAACGCGGCATGATTATTGAGTTGCAAGGCAGTTTATTCTTCGGCACTACGCACCAATTTTTCTTGACCCTCGAACCCGAATTGCGCGTGCGGGATTACATTATTTTGGATTTTCAGCGGGTGCAATCGTTGGATTTAACGGCGGCGCACACACTGGTTTTAATCCGCGATTTATTGCATGAACGGCGTGGCATTTTGCTCCTCTCCAACGTGCGGGAGGTCTTGCCCAATGGACGCAATCTGCGCGAATTTCTCAAACTCAGCGGCGTAACCGGTACGCACAGCCACGTCAAAATCATGCCCACGCTGGAATCGGCCATTCAGTGGGTGGAAGATAAACTCATCGGCATCCACAATGCCGCCCATGCCACCGTATCTGCGCCACTGGAATTGCACCAAATGGAGCTATTTCAAGGTCGCAAAGACGATACCCTCCAAGATTTGGAAGCGTGCATGGAACGCCGAAGCTGGAAAGCCGGCGAAGCAATTTACCGGCAAGGCGATCCGGGTCACGCACTCTTTTTCATTCGCAGTGGTGAGGTGCGCTTGCTGGTTGGCAGGGGAAGCGGTGCAGCGGCACGCCATGTGGCATCGTTTGGGCGTGGGGATTTTTTTGGGGGTATGGCGTTTTTGGATGGACACGCACATGGCAACGATGCCATCGCCCACCAAGACACCGAAACCTATATGCTGACGCTGGAAAAGTTCAACCAACTCGCCGAAACCCACCACAAAATCGCCTACACCATGCTATTTGCGATTGCCCGCACACTGGCGCTTCGGCTGCGCTATACCGATGAGGAACTGGTACTATTGCAGCAGGGTTAAAGCATCAACCAGAATCAACCTATCGGAAAAATTCATTCAACAAATCCATGAAAGACCACTACGCCAATCTGGGAGTGCGCAGTTCGGCGAGTTTGGCCGACATCAAAAAAGCCTTTCGCCAACAGGCCGCGCTCTACCACCCCGATCGCAACCCCGACCCCAGCGCCCCCGCCCGCTTTCGCACCGTGCAAGAAGCCTACGATGTGCTATCGGACGACACCAAACGCCAAGCCTACGATGACAATCGCCGCCGAGGATTGTTAGACGACCCGCTTCAAACCGCACGCGAAATCTGGCAAGCCTATTTCGATAAATTACCGTTGAAATCGTAAAGAAACCACCCAATCATGAGTATTTCCCCCTACTTTCGCCACTTGAAAAGTGCCTACGCCGCTGAATTGGACGATATGCGTACCGATTCGGATGGTAAAAATGTGCTGGATAAACGCCTCAATCAACGGCGCAAAGAATTGAAATTTTTGGTTGCTATGCTCGAAACCTGCCCCGAAATGGTGGCAACTGCGTTTCACAAAGGCTTCCGATTTGGAAGCAACGCCCCCGCCAAAGCTGCAATGGAACACGTTATCAGCCACGAATCGGACGAGCTGCCCGAATGGGACACCATCACCCACGCCTTCACGCTCGAAGCATGGACACAACCGCTGGTCGATATTGTGATGAAAGACCCGCTCGGCGAATGGTTTTTAACCGTTGCGGCGGGTCTGGAATACCTCAACCTGAATCAGCACCTGCACGCTCCAGCCGAGAGCGAGGAGGACGATGAGTCGGAAACATCCGAAGAAGATGCTCCCGACGCTGGTGAACAGTGGCTGATCGAACAGGGATTTGATCCTAAAGGGAGCTAAACCGTTGAAATGATTTAAGCCGCAACCACGCGCACCATTTC
>CALMCD010000433.1 GCA_937863075.1 uncultured Rhodoferax sp.
AAAAAAATGATCAATTCGGCTTTACGCTCATCGAATTATTGGTGGCGTTGGGCATCATGGCGCTGATGGCGGGGTTGAGTTGGCGGGCGTTGGATGGGATGGTGCAGAGTCAAAAAACCTTGAACCAGCGTGCCGACCAAGTGTTAGCCCTGCAAGCCGGATTAGGGCAGTGGGCGGCGGATTTGGATGCCTTGGTGCAGTTACCCCAAATGACGGCGATGGATTGGGATGGACGCGCTTTTCGCCTCATGCGGCGCGATGGGGCGGCGGTGAACGATGGCATCGTGGTGGTGGCGTGGACATGGCGCAATGCCGAATGGTTGCGCTGGCAATCGCCCCCCGTGCATACCCGTGCCGATTTGCAAAATTTTTGGGTGATGGCAGCGCAATGGGCGCAAAACGCGGGCGAGGCAGAAAAGCGGCGCGAAGTCCACATTCTGCCCGCCGAGCAATGGAAGGTTTTTTACTACCGCAATGATGCGTGGACGAATCCGCTTTCTAGTGCATCTTCCGGTGCATCCGATGCCGCCGTTCCCGATGGTGTGCGTTTGGTGCTGACGTTGCCCGAAGGTGGTGCAATCACTGGCACATTGACACGCGATTGGGTACGGCGATGAAACAACGTGGAGCCGCTTTATTGATAGCCTTGCTGACGGTGACGCTGGTGGCAAGCCTTTCCGCCGCCGCGCTGTGGCAACAATGGCGTAGCGTGCAAATCGAAACCGCCGAACGCGCCCGCGTCCAAGCACTGTGGGTGCTGAACGGTGCGTTAGATTGGGCGCGGCTGATTCTGCGGGAAGATGTGCGCGAAGGCAGTGTGGATCATTTGGGTGAACCGTGGGCCGTTCCGTTGGAAGAAGCGCGACTTTCGACCTTTTTAGCCGCAGATAAGAACAATAATGCCAGTTCGGATATGGATTTGGAGCAGGTATTTCTATCCGGCAGCATCACCGATTTGCACAGCCGCATGAATGTGTTGAATCTCATAGAAGACGGTAAAGTGTCCATGCCGTGGCTCAAAGCCTTTACCAAGCTCTACACGCAACTGGGGTTGGAGGTGAGCGAACTCGACACCATTACCGATAATTTGCGTCTGGCACAAGCGCCACAGGTGGGCAAGGGTGCGCCGTCTGGCACAGTGTCTACGCCCTTGCTGCCGCAGCGTGTGGGGCAACTGCGCTGGCTGGGGTTTTCGGAACGCAGTTTGAAGGCGCTAACCCCTTTCATCACGATTTTGCCCGTGCGCACCACCGTGAATTTGAATACCGCCAGCGCGATGGTGCTGTACGCCGCTATCCCTTCGCTGGACATGGCGCAGGCACAAAGCATGGTGGAACAGCGCCAGAGTGCCTATTTTCGTAGTCTGGGCGATGCGGGACGCAGCATCAGCACCATCGCCGCCGAATTAAACAACGAACAACACGGTGTAAGCGCCCGTTTTTTTGAGGTGAAGGGACGCTTGCGCACAGGGGAAACGGTGATTGAAGAACGCTCCCTCGTCCAGCGCGAGGGTTTGAATAGCATCACCGTTTTGCGGCGTGAACGGGGGCGTTAAGCAGTATCCGAATGAAGCCCGTTGT
>CALMCD010000434.1 GCA_937863075.1 uncultured Rhodoferax sp.
TTGATTTTTTTATTAAAATACCAGAAAAATCAACATCCACCACATTTCCTATTTCAATTAGTTTATTAAAAAAATGTGTTTCAATATCCTGAAAATTGGTTATATGTTTTTTAATGGATTCTAATTGAATTTTGGCGTTATTTTGTAATATAACAGCATCCGCTTGTATGGTTTCATTATCGTTTATCGCTGCAATGCGATTTAAGCGATTGAGATTGTCGGTAGCTTGTTGCAATTGGGTTTGCAAAAATTCGGCGTAGCGATTTAATTCGGTGCTGAAATTATTAGCAAAACGCAATTTGCAAGGGGATTGATTCCATTGGTTTAATTGTTGCGTTAACGCATCCAATGGATAAGCACGGGGCTTACGCGAAGATACGGGGGTAATTCCTGTAAAAGCGATACCATGCTCTTGCAATGTTTTGCTAATCAAGGCTTGAACAGTGGGAATATCGCTTTCTGGTTTTTGGTCAGAGCGGGTTAGGGCAATAAATATCGGAATATCTTTTTGCAAACCACTTAAAAACTTCAAATCATCTTCGGTAATGCAGCCTTGGCGCACATCAATCACCCATACAACGGCTTGTGCTGCATTCAGTTGAGTACGGGCGATATAGGCATCGGTGCGGTCGCTTTGTGTTCCGTCTTCGTGTTTGGTATAACCCGGAGTATCAATAAAAGCGATATTATTCCATGCAAAATTGCAGCGTGTAATAAAAGCAGCTCGTAATAAACGACTTATATTACTGCCGTAAATTTGCATTTCATCATGCGTTAGGCTTAAAAATTCGGATTCGGTTAATTCAATCCGATTCCCAAAAAGATTGAAGGCATTGATGGTATTATTTTCGCCCTGCAATATATAGGTTGGAAGCGCAGTCGTTGGATCAACTTCGGCAACCAATAACTTTTCACCCAATAAGGTGTTAATCAACGTGGATTTTCCCGCGCTAAAACCACCACCAAATGCGACAACCAATTTTTTCGCCAGTGCGGGATAGGCACAAAATTCTTTGAAGCGTTCTAATTCACGCTGCAAGGCAAAATCTATATCGAAAAAGTTATCAGGCGCACCGCTTTGTGCCCATTCACGCAAATCACGGGTAATGATATGTTCAAGTTGATTCAAGCCTTTTTCAATTTCATAAGGCAACATTTTTTCGTCGGGTTCAACGCGGGTGCTTTCGCACAATAAGGCGTAACGTTGGGAGAGTGCTTCGGGTGTCATAATGGAATTAAGTTAATTGGGTAATAATGGATTCAAGGGTATTTATATCTGCATGGTATTGTGCAACCGCTTCGGCACGCACGACTTGGCTTTGCATCAGTTGGGTTTGTAACATATCCAATGCTGCTTGGGTTGAGTGTTGTTTGGCTTGCACTTGCGCAGTAATGGCGTGTTGGGCATTTTGAATATGCTGCTCCAAAATCGGACGCACGGCGTTTATTCCTTGATTTACTGCTTCGGGGATGATGGTATGCAAAAGTTGGTTTTTGATATTTTCAATACGAGCGCGTTGCTGGGCTTCAGGGTTTTCTATTTCACGGCTTTGAACGGATTCGGATTTTTT
>CALMCD010000435.1 GCA_937863075.1 uncultured Rhodoferax sp.
GTTCTGGCTGGCTGCGCCGATTTACCGCAACCGGCTGTATTGCCGATTCCGATGGCGGCACCCTCCGTCTCTGGCATTGATATGCTGGCTGGGGATGAGCTGGGCGTTACAGGCGATGGCCTGGCTACGCTATCGGGCGATTCGCCGGATTACACATTGTCGTGTGCGGCTTCAATTGCGGTCGATACGCCCACGGACACCGAAACCCCTACAGCGGTCGCTACAGCCACGGAAACGGCTACGGATACGCCCACGGACACCGAAGCGCCTACCAGCACTGCTACGGCTACAGCCACGGACACGGCGACTGCTACCCAGACCCCTGGCGATACGCCAACCCAAACACCGGCAGTGATGCCAACCGCGACATTGACACCAACGCTGCAATTGACCCCGGTGGCGAGCTCCCCACTGTGCCCAACGCATGATGATAGGTTCTGGCATGGGCTTTGGGACACTGAGCGAGGATGCCATTACGACCATGTGCATGGGGTTGATCCGAATCATGCTGTAATCAGTAGCTATGTGATTACAGGTGTTGGGATGATGGGCGACATGCGAACGTTGCAGGGTGGCGTCGATTTTGGCTATGTCTGGCAGACCACATTAGAGAACTACAACAAGCATCGCGGGTATGTTGGGCAGTCGGCAATCGTGCCATGCGAGCAACAAAACTATCAGTACATGGCTCTCGGTCTGCGCAACTGCATTACAGCCTTTGACATTATTTTCCATCACGACCATGGTGTCCGCGAAGGCGTCAGTCGCTTTCACTCGGCAAGTGTTCATGTGGCTGGTTGCGCTCGCGATGGGTCAGGATGCGGGGATATTTTCACAGGCGGGTTAAGCGATACAGGAGATCTGCACAGCCCCTATAAGACGACCTGTCGAGATGCGCTGGGTAGTAATCGTCCATTGTGCCCAACTGACAACGCCGTCTGGCTCAATCAGTTGAACAATCCACCGTACTGGGCATATGTCGCCATTACTGATGCTTTGAAAGTTTTGAATAATGGCGACCTTGCGCGAAATAACCCAAGCAAATTAAACATGCCATCAAATCGGCTGATTTGGGAAAATTATTCGAGTGACCGAACGCTTTCATCCGGCAACCGATTAGGGCAGGCGAACCGAATGTTCCACATCAATGCCAGAGACTACAACAGTTCGAGCTACTACGATCCGGTCAGTCGCACCTTTGGCTACGTGTGTCCAGATAGTTCCTGTTTGGCGACAAGCGATGCCGTGTACATCTATTCAGTTATTGTCGAAGTGCCGAGCAACTTGCCGAAAGTCAACGGGCTAGTTTGGTTTACTGGCTACACTGATCGGGCGGGGAGAATTTCAACAAGTTGCACTGTGCCTGGTGTGGAATGCGTGCCCTTGCGCATCAGGAATATGAAGCCTGGGCTCTACATTTACGACATGGCGGCCCCCTTTACACCTGGCGCTCGAATGTGGGGCGATGGGGTGGTGACGACTGGGGCGAGATATTTTGATGTCACGCCACCCAACGTGCCATGCGATGGCAACCCAGCAAAGTCGTGCAGTTGGATTACGTTGCCAAGCGTTTTGGGTCAATAAATGTCTCAGATACTCGGTGCTAACAGCTACATAAAGATTGCCGCGGGCGTTTTTGACTATAACGCCGCGTACACAATGCTGCTTAACTATCGAGTTGACACGACACCCAGTGGCAACTACTACGCTGTCGCTGCAATATCGAACGGGGCGGCGGCGGCATACCAGGACACCGACGCGCTACAGATCAACCCATTTCCGACACCAAAAGTTCACCGCCTCAACGTCAAAAAGGCGGGTTCCGGCAACACGCCGGGAGGCTCGGCAGGCGTAGCTGCGCCCAATTGGTACAACCCGTCGATTGTCCGCTCCGCACAGAATAGCATTCGCCTGTGGCTGGGTAGCGCCACAGAGACGGCTGTCGGCACTGGGTCTATGTCCAGCCGAACATCTGCGACCAATCTGACAATCGGCGCAATCCTCGGCACGTCGGCAGCGGACTATGCGATTATCACCATTCATAGCTGCAAAATCTGGACGGGCGCATTAGGTAGCACAGAACTGGCGGACGAGATTACGCAGGTTGAGCCGGTCAACACTGCAAATCTGTGGGGCTGGTGGTTTTTCGATGACAGCGCGGACAAATGGAATGATCGCAGCGGCAATGGTCATCATTTCGCACTGGTCGGGTCGTCAACGCACACGACGGACAAGCCGAGCGGGGTTACGGAGCCAGCCGGAGATCAGAGTATTTCCGTTGCGGATAGCGGCAGCGCGTCTGATGCGACGGGAATCTCGGTAGGGCTGGCACTGGTAGAGTCCGGCAGTGGGTCGGACTCATTCGGCAGTAGCACGGCTGCCAGCACAGCAGACAGCGGCACTGGGTCGGATTCGCTGACGCCTGCAACTGTTTCTGCTCCTGTCACAGATAGTGCAGTCGGTGTAGATGTGCCACCTCAGATTCTGGCGATTCTGTCAGCATTGGATAGTGGTGTTGGCGTCGATGCCGCTATTCAGTCTGCGATTGCAATCGTTTCGGACGGCGGAAGTGGAGCGGATTTGCTTGCGCAGATATTGGCAGCCTTGCCCATTGCGGATAGCGCGGGTGGGTCTGATGCCATTGCTCAGGTTTCAGCGTTGCTTGCCGCGGTCGATAACGGCAGCGGCACCGATGTGATGATGCCAGTTGCTGTATCCGCACCAATCGCCGATACAGCAACTGGCACGGACTTACTTGCTCAGGTGGCTGCGACGCTGGCGGTGCTGGACAGTGCCACTGGCAACGATACACCTTCGGTTGCCGTTGACCTGAGCGTGTCTGACTTAGGCAGTGCGACTGAGGCGATCAACATCCTGTCGGAGTTACTGAAAACCGTCACAGATAGCGGTGCTGGCGTGGATAGCATCGGTTCGATCTCGGTGACGCTGGCAACTGCGGACACTGGAGCAGGCAGCGACATCGTGACACTGACTGCCACGGTTGCGATCAGTGATGCGGGCTCTGCTGCTGAAGCGATATCGCTGCTGACTGAATCGCTGAAATCAATCGCTGATAGTGGTGCCGGAGCAGATAGTGTATCGCCATCTGTGACGCTGGCGGTTGCTGATAGTGTCGCTGGCACCGATGTGCCTGGTGCATCGGTGACGCTGGCGATCATGGATAGTGGCGACGGCAGCGATACAGCGGCGTTGTTTAGCGCGTTGCTGGAAGTGCTTGATAGCGGGTTGGGCGACGATACACTTGCGGCGTCAGTCAGTGTGACGGTTGGAGAATCCGGCATCAGCGTTGATGTGGCTGGCGCGACAGTCACCGCCACTGTCACAGATGGCAGCAGCGGCATTGATGTCATTAACCTGATCGCCGAAACACTTATAAGTGTGCTAGATAGCGCAGTCGGAGCGGATAGCCTCAGTGTAGTGGTAACGCTCAACACCACGGATGCTGGCAGCGCCACAGAGGAATTGCTGTCGTCTACATCGCTTGAAGTTGCAGACGATGGCAGCAGCATCGACGCGCTGTTGGTGGCTGTGCTGGCAACGATCAGCGATTTTGCCAGTGGTGTCGATAGCGATGGCAGTGTCACGGTGAACGTGCCAGTGACAGACATGGCGGCGGGCATTGATACTCTATCGCAGATTTCAGCAGCACTGGCGGTGCTGGAGAGTGGCAGCGGCGTGGATGTCGCAATCAATTTCGACTCCGCCGTCAAAATTGTTTCGATAGTGTTTTCGGTGCGAGCCCGGTCGGTCGTGTTTGGCTGGGCTGCACGGACGGTAAGTTTTCTGTTTACAAATCGGAGTGTTGAATTTTCACTAGTTGGAGGATTAGGATCATGAATTTGCAAGAATCTATCACGATGACCAAGAAGTGGACGGTGCGTCGCTATGCCGACCAGGGCGCATTCGAGGCTGGAACACCTACGCCCGTTGTTGACGCGCTGACTGGCGAGTTACTGCCAGCGATCAGCGAAGTATCTGGAAATTTGTTACTGAACGAGGGGATTGGTGAATTGCTTGATTTGGCGTGCGGACTGGGCACACCAACTTCTTTCAGTAACGCCAATGCCTATATCGGTGTTGGCGATTCGGCGACAGCGGAGGCTGCGTCACAAACCGACTTACAGGCATCGACCAACAAAACGTACAAGGCAATGGCGGCCAGTTACCCCAGCCGTAGTGCGCAGACAGTGACATGGCGGGCTGTGTTTGGTAGTAGTGATGCCAATTACGCATGGCAAGAGTTCTCGGTGGCAAACGCCAGCAGTGGCACGGGAAAGAACCTGAATCGCAAGGTGTCAAATCAGGGGACGAAAGCCAGCGGGCAAACCTGGACACTCGATCTGGCGATTACCTTGAGCTGAGGTGAGATATGATGCAGCAGGTGAACGAAGGGACAACAGCGTACCTCAGTGCTACATTCGCAGACAAGACGGGTGTCGCCGAGACACCGACAACCGTTGTCTATCGAATTGATGATGTGCGTAGCGGCACGGAGATTCGCGGTGCAACCGCGGTCTCGGCGGCGAGTACAGTGGAGATCACCTTGTCGCCTGCGGACAATCGCATTTTGGGTACGGCGCAAAACTACGAGGCGCGACGAGTGACTGTGGTGGCGACGTATGGCGCAGCCGACCAAGTTACCGCGGAGTATGTCTACCGCGTGATGTCATTGGTTGGAGTGGCTGGTAATCCGCCCGCGATTGAATAATGAAGTTAATGGAGATAAACATACAAATCCGCTACACGGCGGAGAACTCTTCGACGAGCTTTCACGATTTTGTCTACCATAATTCGAGTGTCGAGGAGATGTATGGAAAGTTTGCGCGTGTTGGTCGTCAAAGTCTCAATCACGGATGTGCCGGATTTTCCTCCGCTGCCGCAATTGCAACGAGAAGTAGTTGCAATTGCGGCGCACCACTCCGTCCGCGAACTGGCAGAGCCGGTGCGCAGGCAGGATATCTTGCGTGCCATTCTGGACGAGAAGCCGTTTAACATCATCCACTTTGCCGGACACTTGTGCGAAGAGGGGTTTGTTGCCAGCAGCGAGATTATCCCGCTAGATATGATCGTTATGTATATCCAGACCGGAAAGCCGGAGCTTGTTTTCTTCAATACATGCTCCAGCGAGAAAGTCGCCGAGATGGTGGCGAGCCGGTGCGAATCGGATTGCATCTTCACGATCTCGAACATTGAAAACGATGACGCGATTGAGTTCTCGGAGATGTTTTACTCGGTTCTGAGTTTGAGCGAGGTGCACTCTTACAAGGAAGCGAGAGACCGGGTAGATCCAACCGGGTCGAGATTTCGCTACTTACCCGGCAAGAATATGGTCGTGCGACGCGGTGACGAGGTCATGCAACGACTCGACGCGTTGGAGCGAGCAGTAGGTGGCGGGCGACTGGGGGAAATCGGAATCATTCAGCGTCAGGCAATCCTTGAGGCGAGGGTGGCAGATTTCGAGGAGTACATCAAGGACGAAATCAAGCCGACGCTTGCCGTTGTTCGCCTCGATCACGCGTCGCCACAGAAAAACAACAGCGCCCTGCTGTGGGCAATCTTTGGGGCGTCTTTCATCGCAGCGGTTGGCATTGCCAGCCTATTATTATACATGGTTCAAAGGTGACGTCATGATGGGAATATCTGAAATTCGTAAACAAGCACGGCGCACGCGTAGCATTTGGGCACCCAGTGTGATGCAGACGCTATTCGTTGCGCTTATGTGTGTACTAATCACCGTGTCGCGCTCGGATTTCAGCGTCCAGCATTGGATGTCACTTCTGTATCCGATCATGACTGCCACGTGCTTTATGGCGACGGTCGTGATGGTGCTCTACTACATTAGTGTGCGCCCGGTGCGCCTGGTACTGGCAACGGCATTCTATTTAATATCCGAGACGGTTGTACTGGCATTGCTCACGCTGACCACGGGCGCGCACCCGGTGCTGAGCGTCGACCAGTATCGCCCACTGGTGGCATGGGCAAGGTTTTTTAATTGGCTCGCCTTGGTCTGGATCATCCATGACGGGGCGGGCATGGTATTTCGTGATCTGGAAAAACTGAAGAAAGGAGAGTTATGAAAAACATTTTACAGTCAAAAGCCGCTGGGTTTTGGGTGGCACTTGTGTTGACGATGGGACCCGCACTGATCGCCTTCCTGGGCGATGCGCAGTCCAATGGCTGGGTAGATGCAGGGATTGCCGGTATGGTGATTCTGGCAATCAACAGCCTGGTCAAGTTCATCCAGATTTCGGGCGAAGAGGTAAAGCCGCAAGTGCTACCGATGCCAGACGGGGCGATGGGCATGGCGGCACCAGAGGCAAAATCAAAAATCAAGGAGTTTCTATTCGGATGACCGTGCGCACCTGTAGCGCGCTGGGCAATCTCCACCCGCAACAATCTCCTCAAACAACGTCCCGTGGACTCGCTGATCGTGGCAAACTCTGGCGACCTGGACAAATCCTCACAGTCGGCTTTCTGGATGGAGCGCCAGCCTTGCGCCAAAAAGTATTTCGTGCCGCGCAAGAGTGGGCGGCATACGCAAATATCAAATTTCAACTCGTAGCGACTCCTCACCTAACAAAGAATCTAAAGAGCACCCTCCGCATCACGTTTGTGTCGGGTGGCTCTTGGTCATATGTCGGCACGGACGCGCTCGGTATCCAGGCGGGGCAGCCAACCATGCAACTGGGCTGGCTGACTGAGAGTTCGCAGGACAGCGAGATTCGGCGCGTGACATTGCATGAGTTCGGTCACGCGTTGGGGCTCTTGCATGAACACCAGCACCCAGAAGGCGGCATTCATTGGGACCGTGAACAGGTGATCGCCCACTACAAGCGTACCAATGGATGGAGCGTGGCGCAGACAGAGCTGAATGTACTGGCGGGCGTGAGTGGTTCGCAGTTTCTCGCCAGCGCATTCGACCCACAATCGATCATGCTCTATCCCATCCCTGCCGCGCTGACAACGGATGGGTATTCGACACAATGGAATTA
>CALMCD010000436.1 GCA_937863075.1 uncultured Rhodoferax sp.
CATCGTTACGCTATCGTTACCTATAGTAACGAATCGTCACAACAAAACAGCGACAAACCAAGTGAAACCAATCCAATGGTTGGCACGAAAAGCCGCAAAGCAACCTTCCCGAGCGCGGTGGCGAATCAAGAAAAAATGCCACACTATTTGCGCCACCACCAGCCCGCCCCCCAACCAAGCGCCCAGCCCCCAACCCAATGCCCAGCCATTGATAACGGTGGACAGCCCATAAAACACCATCACCGCCGCCACATCCCAACGCCCTAATGTAATCGCCGAGGTTTTCATGCCGATGCGTATATCGTCATCCCGATCGACCATCGCATATTCGGTATCGTAGGCCAGCACCCAAAAGAGATTGGCCAGCATCAACCAAGCCGCCAGCACAGGCACTTCGCCCCGCACGGCTGCAAACGCCATCGGAATCCCCAAACTGAATGCCACGCCCAACACCGCCTGCGGCATGGATACAAAGCGTTTGGCGAAGGGGTACAGCACCGTAACCGCTACAGCGGCAAATGACCACAGCACCGTGATCGTATTGGTCGTCAAAACCAACCCAAACGCCACCAAAGCCAAAACACCCCCCAGTGCCAAGGCTTCGCGCGGGGAGACCGCTCCCGCCGTCACGGGGCGATTCGCGGTGCGCTTGACGTGCTTGTCAAAATCCCGATCCGCCACATCGTTCACACAACAACCTGCGCTGCGCATCAGAATCGTTCCCAGCGTAAATACCCCAATCAAATGCCACCCCGGAAAGCCGTCCGCCGCCAACCACAACGCCAATAGCGTAGGCCACAACAACAGCAACCAACCCGCCGGACGATCCCAGCGAATCAAATTCAAATAGATAGATAAACGATTGGATAAACGGCTCACGATACACGCTCCACACCCGTTAAAGCACAGGCATAAATGGCATTGCGCAGTGCGGCAATCGCTTCATAACGGGTGAAACTGCGTCGCCACACCAGTACCACCCGCCGCGATGGTGGTTTACCCGTTACATCATCCTGAATCGGCAGATACCGCACCATCGCGTCTTGCGATTCAATCGGCACGCCTAAACGTGGAACTAAAGTAATCCCCATACCCGCCGCGACCATGTGTTTCATGGTTTCTAACGACGATCCTTCAAAGCTTTTCTGCATCCCCTCAGTGCCGCTGGAGAAACGGGCAAACTCAGGGCAAACTGCCAGCACATGATCCCGAAAGCAATGCCCTTTACCGAGGAGCAGTAACGTTTCTTTTTTCAGTTCCTGCGATGAAACGACTTTTTGATCGGCTAAACGATGCCCCGCCGGAACCACTGCCACAAAAGGTTCATCGTACAGTGGCGCGACCGCTAACCCTGCATCGGGGAACGGTTCGGCCAGAATGGCGCAATCAATCTCGCCCGTGCGCAGCATTTCCAACAAATTCACGGTAAAGGTTTCTTGCAGCACCAGCGACATTTGTGGCATTTGGTGCAAAACCTGCCGCACCAAATCGGGCAGCAAATAGGGGGCGATGGTGTAGATCACCCCCAGTTTCAGCGTTCCCATCAACGGGTCTTTGCCGCGTTTGGCGATGTCTTTAATGGCGGCGGCTTGTTCCAATACCATTTTGGCTTGTTGAACAATTTCCTCCCCCAGCAAGGTTACGCCCACTTCGCCCGCACTGCGTTCAAAGAGTTTGACATCCAATTCTTCTTCTAATTTTTTAATAGCCACCGAGAGCGTGGGCTGCGAGACATGGCAGGCTTCCGCTGCCTTACCGAAATGGCGTTCACGCGCCACGGCAACAATGTATTTGAGTTCAGTCAGCGTCATGGAATTGCAATGGTTAAGGTTAAGCCTTTAAGAACTCCGATTTTCCACCCAACCAGCGGGCAATATGCCGCTGCGCCAAATGCGGATAACGGTTGAGTAGCATCGTCGCCTCACGCCGCGCCCATTCCAATAACACACCATCCCGCTCCAAATCAGCAAACCGCAGCAAGGCATCGCCCGATTGCCGCGCCCCCAAAAACTCTCCCGGCCCCCGAATATCCAAATCCCGACGGGCGATTTCAAAACCATCATTGGTTTCCGCCATTGCTTGCAAACGGGCGCGGGCGGTTTCATTTAAGCGGGGCGCATCGCCCGTTGAATACAGCAATACGCACGCCGATGCCGCCGCTCCACGCCCCACCCGACCGCGCAACTGGTGCAACTGGCTCAGACCAAAACGCTCGGCATGATCGACAATCATCAAGGACGCATTGGGGACATCTACACCCACCTCAATCACCGTGGTGCTGACGAGAACATCCATGTTTCCCTCTTTGAATGCCTGCATCACCGCCTTTTTTTCATCTTTTGGCATACGGGAATGCAGCAAACCCACGGTGACCGATGGCAAGGCCGCGCTTAATTCTGCGTGCGTCTCGGTGGCGTTGCTCAAATCCAGCGCTTCACTTTCCTCAATCAACGGACACACCCAATACACCTGCCGCCCCTGTGCGATTTGCGCCCCCATGCGTTCAATCACTTCGCCGCGCCGCGTATCGTGAATCACCTTGGTGATGATGGGCGTGCGCCCGGGCGGAAGTTCGTCGATGGTAGACACATCCAAATCGGCGTAATAACTCATCGCCAAGGTGCGTGGGATGGGGGTTGCCGTCATCATCAGCATGTGCGGCTCTAGCCCGTCGTGCGTCAATTTTTTACGCAACGCCAAACGCTGTGCAACCCCGAAGCGGTGCTGCTCATCAATCACCGCCAAGGCAAGATTTTTGAATTTCACTTTTTCTTGAATAATGGCGTGCGTTCCCACCACCAACGCGGCTTCGCCACTTTCAACCAAGGCCAGCATCGCGCGACGCTCCTTGGCTTTTTGCTGACCCGCCAGCCACGCCGTGGTAATGCCCAACGGTTCGAGCCAACCCAGCAGCTTGCCGAAATGCTGTTCCGCCAAAATTTCCGTCGGAGCCATCAGCGCACATTGCCAACCGGCCTCGATACAAATCGCCGCTGCCGATGCCGCAACCACTGTTTTACCCGACCCCACATCGCCCTGCAACAAACGGTGCATGGGAATGGGACGCGCCAAACCGTTGGCGATTTCGGCATTCACCCGCGTTTGCGCCGCCGTCAACGTAAAAGGTAAAGCGGCCAGCAAACGCGCCGATAAAGATGATTTTTGCAATGATTTTTGCAGCACCGGAGCGCGTAGCATCGCGCGTTCCCGCCGAGATTGCTGCTGTGATAATTGCTGCGCTAACAATTCCTCTGCCTTCAGGCGTTGCCATGCGGGGTGGCTATGGTCTTCCAACGTAGCCAAGGATACATCTGGCGTTGGATGGTGCAAAAATGATAGCGCCTCACGCAGTGTCCATAAGGGATGCGGGTTAAATTCGCTTAAATCCCCGGGGGCAAAGGTATCGGATAAATCGGCACGCGCCAAACCTGCCAATATCGCTTTACGCAGCACCGTTTGCGACAACCCGGCTACCGTTGGATAGATGGGTGTAAGTGCCGTCGGCAGATCACCCCCCGCTGCCCGAAACGTGGGGTGCAGCATCGTAAAACCGTAGTATCCCCCTTTGATTTCGCCCCGAATGCGCAGCTTATTGCCCACCGAAAGTGCCTTTTGCTGCGAAGGGTAAAAGCTGAAAAACCGCAACATGCACACGCCCGAGCCATCATCCACCGTCACAATCAGTTGCTTGCGGGGTTTGAATGTGGCTTCGGTATGGGTAACGTGTGCCTCGATTTGGACAATATCACCCTCCCGCGCATCGCGTAGTTTGGTGATGCGGGTTTCATCTTCATAGCGCAGCGGCAAGTGCAACGCCAAGTCGATGTCCCGCACCAAACCCAGTTTGGCGAGTGCTTTTTCAGTCGCTGTGGCGGTTGATCCAGTTGGATTAGGCATGGGGTGCTTCGGTCACTATCTCGAAGCTGGTTGTAATTTCTGCCGTTTTACCCAGCATCACGCTGGCGGAGCAGTATTTATCGTGGCTCATGGCGATGGCACGTTCCACCGCAGCCGACGGAACCTCACCCGTTACCGTAAAGTGCATATTGATGCGGGTAAATACTTTGGGGTCGGTATCCGCACGCTCGGCTGCAATTTTCACGCTACAGCCCTTCACCTTGTGCCGACCGCGCCGCAAAATCAACACCACATCGTAAGCCGCGCACCCCCCCAAACCGGTGAGCAGCAATTCCATCGGGCGGGGTGCGAGATTGCGCCCTCCCATTTCCGGTTTCTGGGCATCGGGAGCGCCATCCATCATCACCAGATGACCACTTCCCGTTTCCGCCAAAAAGCCCATTCCCGAACCCGAAGCGAGTCCACCCGTCCAACTGACTGTGCATTCCATGAAAAAATCCTTATTTTTAGCCCCGCGCGGGGCAATTTATCCATTCTATAATGAATAAAAGGAGTTTAACTTTTATGCTTTCCAATGCCGAATACTTGCAAAAAATCCTCACAGCCCGTGTTTATGATGTGGCACACGAAACGCCGCTCGATTTAGCACGCACCCTCAGCCGCCGTTTGCACAATACCGTGTTGTTGAAGCGGGAAGATCAGCAGCCTGTGCGCAGCTTCAAATTGCGGGGGGCGTACAACAAGATGGCCAATTTGCGCATTGAACAGCTTGAAAAAGGGGTTATCTGTGCCTCTGCTGGTAACCACGCGCAAGGCGTGGCCTTGTCTGCCCACCGCATGGGCGTGCGGGCGGTGATCGTCATGCCCACGACTACGCCACAGGTCAAAGTGGATGCCGTGCGCGGATTCGGTGGTACAGATGTCGAAGTGGTCTTGCACGGCGAAAGTTATTCCGATGCCTACGCCCACGCCCTGCAAATCCAAACCGAAAAAGGTCTCACCTTTGTTCACCCTTTTGACGACCCCGATGTCATCGCAGGACAAGGCACGGTAGCGATGGAAATGCTGCGCCAAGTGCAATCCTTGCAAGCCGATAAAGCGGCAAAATCCGGTCGTAAAGCGGCTGGTGTGCGCGGTGGATTGGACGCAGTTTTTATCACCATCGGCGGTGGCGGGTTGATCGCGGGTATGGCAAGCTATATCAAGGCCGTTGATCCCCATGTCAAAATCATCGGCGTACAAATGAATGATTCCAGCGCCATGATTGACTCGGTCGCAGCAGGTGAGCGCGTGGTGTTGCAGGATGTCGGGTTATTTTCCGATGGAACCGCCGTCAAGCAAGTCGGCGAAGAAACATTCCGCCTGACCAGCAGCTTGGTCGATGAATTCATCCGCGTCGATACCGATGCGGTGTGTGCTGCGATCAAAGATATTTTTGTGGATACCCGCAGCATTGTGGAACCCGCAGGGGCTTTGGCGGTTGCTGCCATTAAACAATACGTTGCACTGCATAAAACCAAGGGTGAAACCTATGGCGCAGTGTTAAGCGGAGCGAACATGAATTTCGACCGCTTGCGTTTTGTCGCCGAACGATCCGAGTTAGGAGAGGCACGAGAGGCTTTGTTTGCCGTCACCATCCCCGAAGAACGCGGTAGTTTCCGGCAATTTTGCGAACTCATCGGCCATTTACCCGGTGGGCCGCACAATGTCACCGAGTTCAACTACCGCATGAGCAGTGCCTTACACGCCCATGTTTTTGTCGGTTTGAGCACACAAGGGCGCGGGGAATCGCAAAAAATTGCCGCCAATTTTGAAAAACACGGTTTCAAAACTTTGGATTTAAGCCATGACGAATTAGCCACCGAACATATCCGGCACATGGTGGGTGGTCATTCGGTACTAGCGCAAGAAGAACGTCTCCTGCGTTTCACCTTTCCCGAACGTCCGGGTGCATTGATGAAATTTTTAAGCCTCATGCGCCCTGGGTGGAATATCAGCTTATTTCACTACCGCAACCAAGGGGCAGATTACGGGCGGATTTTGGTTGGCATTCAAGTACCAGAAAACGAAGATGCTGAATTCGCGCATTTTTTACAAACACTCGGCTACCCCTATGCCGAAGAAACGCACAATCCGGTGTACCGTCTGTTTTTGCAGTCCTAATATCCGAATCCCAAGGAGTTTTGTATGCCCGTTTCACTCGATGGCAAACTCGTTGTAGCGCTCTCCAGTCGTGCCTTATTCGATTTTGAGGAGGAAAATCAAGTCTTTGAAGAAGCCAATGACGAAGCCTATATGCATTTGCAGTTGGAGCGAATCGACATACCAGCCAAACCCGGAGTTGCTTTCTCCATGGTGCAAAAGCTGCTCGCGTTCAATACCCCTGAAGTGCAGCAAGTGGAAGTTGCCATACTTTCACGCAACGACCCTGTTTCAGGGATGCGCGTCTTCCGTTCTGCTCGGCATTACGGCTTAGGTATCGAACGCGGTGTATTCACCCGTGGAGCAGCACCGTGGCGTTACCTGAAGCCTCTGCACGCCAATCTATTTTTAAGCACCCATTTAAGTGACGTGCGCTCCGCTTTAGAAGCTGGCGTGCCTGCGGCACAGGTTTATCCCCGATCCGCCCATGCCAGCGATGCCCATCCTACCTGCGTGCGTATTGCATTAGATGGTGATGCCGTGCTTTTCAGTGACGAAGCTGAGCATGTTTTTCAAACACAGGGATTAAATGCGTTCCAGCAACATGAAGTAGAGCATGTAGATACGCCCCTTCCCGATGGGCCTTTGAAGCCATTTTTGATCGCTTTGCAGAAACTACAAAATGCCAATCACCCAACTATGAGGGTTCGCACGGCATTGGTAACAGCACGCAGCGCACCCGCACATGAACGTGCAATTCGCACATTAATGAGCTGGAATATAGCGGTAGACGAAGCTATGTTCCTTGGGGGATTGGATAAAGGGGGATTCTTGCGAGAGTTTGAACCAGACTTTTTCTTTGACGACCAAACAGGTCACATTGAATCAGCGGCACTTCATGTGCCATCAGCACACGTAGCCAGTGGAATTGCTGGGCACAAATAAAAACGCCCCATCTAAAGAGAGATGGGGCATTAGGAATAGAAGCCTGACGAT
>CALMCD010000437.1 GCA_937863075.1 uncultured Rhodoferax sp.
TCCGTCTTATCCTTGGGTTGGCGATACGCCCGCCCTTCGGTGGTCACCGAGCCATAAGGTTCTACCGCAATCGGATTATTCGTGGCGGATGTTTCGTCATACCATGTATCAACCGTGCGCAAGGCGTTGCCCAGTTTCTGCGAGTGCATCCCCGCCACGCCATCAACGTGGTAAAGCGTTTTGCTTTTGCCTTTATCCAAAATCAGCTCTTGCGATGGAAACACTTCCTGTCCCGCCCCCACCCGTGCAAAGGCGGTAACTTGCAAGAGTACGTGCCGCTTTCCTTCTAACCCGCTTTGAATCAACGCCGCGACTTCTGCCAAATCATCCGATTGGGCGTTGAAATCCCGCAGCGAAAGTGCCAACGCATCAAAGTTCCACGTTTTCTGCGCCATTCCTTGCGACCAGTGGGCGATTTGAATGTTGATTTGTTCCGCGCCCAAGCGATTGCGCCACAAAAACCGACCATTCGCCAAATTGCTGGCATAGCGGTGCGCCAGTGCGCCAAAGCCCTGCGTTTGCACGTAGGTTTGAACGGTTGCCAAGAGCTTGGCTTGGTAATCCGCTGCATTGCACGCCGAAGGTTTTCCCGCCCCGCCCAACACCCGCAGCGTAAAGCTCACTTTGAGCGTATCGGTATTGGCGGGCAGCATGGCGACATCCACCGTTTGCAGATTCGGGCTTTGGATTTTTGCATCTAATAGCGCAGGGTCTTGGTCTTTGGTTTTCAGCCGATTAGAAATCGTGCCGCGTACCGATTTTTCCCGCACCTGAACGCTTGCCCATTGGCTGGAGTTGGCGCGGTCATTCCAGTTTCCCGCAAAAAATAACGCATCGGATGTATCGAGTTTGCGTTCAAACGCCAAAACGGAAGCGGTTTGGAGGGTGTTGCTCGTGTTTTTGGTTGCCATGATAGGGTTTCCTTGAAAAAAATAATAAAAATCAATTCCAGTTTTCAAAATCTACAAACTCGGATTCAGATGCTTCCTCCAACGCAAAGGACGCAATCGGTGCAGGCGGGCGATAAGTATTCACACAGCGGTACAAACCTTTATCGGCATCGAACTGCGTGCGCCACAGCATTTGCTCCGCGTTCCGTAAGCGGTGCGGACTCACCCATTCGCCGATGGAATACACGCTTTCCACAAACCGGAAGGGAACGCCCGAATCCCGCGCCCCCGCCACGCTACCTACCGGATGCAGTTCCGACAAAGCCGCATACCCCACCGGAATCGGAACCAGCCAGCCTTTGCGCTCATCCCGTTTCCATTCGATTGCGCCGTTTGATTCGTTTTTTGTAGCACGGTATGTAAGCTGTGCGTGCTTTAACCACGAATCGAGTAAAGAAAAATGCGAAGAACTTTGCAAAGATGGCTGCAACAAATCATCGCGCCCCACCAGCACAAAACCGGGTAACCATTGGCGTGCTAAACGCTTGAATTCTTTTTCGCGCTTCTCGGAATCATCTGGCAATAACACGATAGAAGGTTTTTTGTGATGTGGATGCTGATTCGGCATCACGCTACC